>DATAGR010000636.1:0-5532 GCA_036263575.1 Aquihabitans sp.
CTCGGCATGGTCGACGAGCTGACCCGGCGCCCGCCCGGCGTGACCCTGCACGAGGGCGACCGGCTCGTCCTCCTCGGCGACGACCTCGCCGGCCCGGCGCCGTCGCTCGCCGGCTCGCAGGTGGCGTGGGCCGCCGGCCACCGGGGCGGCGAGCTGCCCGAGCTCGACGCCCGCGCCCACACCCGCCTGGCCGACCTGGTCCGCGGCCTGGTCGCCGGTGGCGGGCTGGCTGGTGTCCACGACGCGTCGTCCGGCGGCCTCGGCGTCGCCCTCGCCGAGCTCTCGGTCCGCTCCGGCGTGGGCGTCGACGTGGCCGTCCTCGACGGCACCACCCGCCTGTTCGCCGAACAGCCGTCGCGCGTGGTCGCTGCGGTGGCGCCTGCAGGCCTGGCCGACCTCCTGGCCGCGGCCGACGCTGCGGGCGTCCCCGCGGTCGAGCTCGGCTCGGCCGGCGGTGACCGGTTCCGGCTCGGCGGCCCGGCCGAGGCCCTGGTCGACGTGGCCGTCGGCGACCTGACGGCCACGTGGCGCGACCGCCTCCCCGACGCCCTCGGCGCCGGCACCACCCAGGCCTGACCCGGCCCGGCCGCCGGGGGGCCGGCGACCGCCCGACATGACGTTCTCGTGTCGTCCCCGGCGACGGCGCCGACGGGGTGCCACACTTCGCGGGCCGGCGGCGGACCCGCGGGCAGGGGAGCGGGGACGACATGGCGCGGATCGACCGGGTGCGACGGATCGTCGCGGTGGCTGCGGCGGTGACGACGGCGGCGGGCGCGCTCGTCGTCACGGCGGGCGCGGCGGGCGCCGGCGACCCCGCCATCGTGCCGCAGTCCTCCAGCGTGGCGGTCGGGGGGACGCTCAGGTTCACCACGACCGGGTGCCCGCAGACCGCCATGGAGCCGGACCGGTTGGTGGTGCGCACGGCGAGCGTGGGCCTGGTGACCCAGACCCCGACCGGTGAGGTCCTGGTGGGCCTGGCCAGCTCCACCCGCGACGGCAGCAGCGTCGTCCGCGTCCCCGGATGGGTCGATCCCGCCGATCCCGCCGTGCTGGTGGGGCGCTGCCGACAGATCACCTACGAGCCTCGCGGCGATGAGGAGGGCGAGTACGTCGAGACGGACCTCTTCACGTTCCCGGACGCTCCCGTCGACGTGACGCCGGGCCCGGCGTCGGCGCCGAACCCCACGTTCACGCTCGACCGGACCGTCGCCGCCGGCGGCCAGGTGCTCGTGGCGTCGTTCACCGGCTGCCCGTCGGGCACCACGGTCACCGCCGGCATCTTCGAGGGCGACGACCTCTCGGGCCGGTCGGGCGTGCGCCTGGTCGGCGGCGGCGGCCGGGAGCTCGACGGCGTGGACGCCGTCGAGCTCCCCTTGCTGGGGTTCGGGCAGTGGTCCGAGGAGCTCGGCATGGACGTCGGCGCCGGCGCGCTGCCCGAGGGTCGCTACGCGACTCGGATCGGGTGCAGGTCGTTCGAGCCGGGCTCGGACCCGGTGTTCTGGCAGTCGGCGCCACAGGTCGTCGAGGTCGTCGGCACGAACCCGAGCGGCACCATCACCGTGCTGCCCGCCGCCGACGACGTCCTCGAGGTGCGCGGCGAGGGGTGCACCGGCGGTCGCACCGTGTCGGTGCGGTTCGTTGGCTCGGCCGAGGGCACCTTCGAGGCGCGACGGGAGGCCGAGCAGCGCAGCAGGGTCACGGGGACCATGGGCGCGGCCGATCACGAGGGCGAGATCTTCCACGACGTCGTGGCCGTCGAGCCGGCCGCCGACGGCTCCTGGTCGATGACCTGGTCGCCACCTGCCGCCGGCTACGCGGTCGAGGTCGACGCCGACTGCGGCGACCCCACCGCCGACGGCTTCCGCTACGTGCGCCGGTACCACGAGGAGAGCGCCGTGGCGGACCTGTTCCTCGAGCGGCTCAGCCCCACCGCCTCGCCGGTGGGCGGCACGATCACGGCGCACGGCGAGGGTCGCTGCGACGACGTGCCGTCGCTGGTCGTGGCTCGCCGCGACGGCACGACGGTCGGCGCTCCCGGGCCGCTGCGCCCCGGCGACGGCACGTCGATGCTCGCGGGCGAGGTCGTGGCGCCGTGGCTGCCGGGCAGCTACGTCGTGGTGCCGAGGTGCGGGGACGAGTACGGCTACCCGCAGGAGCTGCAGGTGTTCGAGCCCGAGCCGGTGGCGGGCGCCGCCCTCCCGCCCGACCCCGTCGACGGTTGGCCCAGCACCGGCGAGCGCGAGGTCTACGAGGGTCGCATCGGGCCCATCACGCTCCACGGCGGCGACGAGCACGGCGAGATGCTCGCCGCCGAGCTGGAGGACCTCGAGTCCGCCGGCGTCCTGGTCGACGTGCCCCGGCCCGACGGCGGCTTCGCCATCACCCGGCTGGCCTTCGACCTCGTGGGGACCGACGGCACCCCGGTGGCCCCGCACGACGCCCACCTCCACCACCTCGTGCTGGGCGACCAGACGTCGACCAACCCGGCCTGCCCGGACGGCACCTTCGGTCTCCCCGGCGGCATCGTGGGCGCGGCGGGCGCCGAGCGCACCGTGGTGGACCTCCCCGACCCCTACGGCATCCCCGTGGAGGCGACCGACCGGTGGTCCGGCGTCTACGACGTCATGAACATGAGCGGCGAGCCGCAGACCGTGTACCTCACCTACGACATCGAGTACCGCCGGGACGTGGGCAACGTGCGCCCGGTCAGCACCTACTTCGGCTCCGCCGCCGGGTGCGACCAGTTCGGGTGGACCCTGGACGGGTCGGGCACGCCCGACGTCCAGAGCACGTACGTCGAGCTCACCGCACCGGGCCGGCTGATCGGTGCCGGCAGCCACCTCCACAACGGCGCCTCCCACGCCTCGCTGGTCGACGACCGCGGCCGCGAGCTCTGCCGCTCGACCGTGGCCTACGACCACGGCGGCCACGAGGGCCACGGGGGCCACGAGATGCCGGACGAGGAGCCGCTCGAGCCCGGTGCGTACCCGCCCGAGATGTACCCCGACGACCCGCCGATCGCGTCCATCTCCACGTGCGCCGTGGCCGAGCGGGTGCAGGCCGGCCAGCGCCTCCGCTTCGACGCGGTGTACGACGACGACCGGCCGAGGTCGGGCGTGATGGGGATCTTCGTGCTCTACGTCTGGGAGGGCGGCGGCCCCGCCGATCCCGTCCCGGCAGGTAGGCCCACCGGCCCCGGAGGACCCGGCGGCCCGACCGGGACCGACGGGGGCCCGCCGGCCGCCGGGCCGGCCGACGCCATCCGGGGTCGCCCGACCTACACCGGCTGACCGGCTGACCGGCCGAGCCGACGGGCGGCGCCGGCGGCCGGCCGTACGCTCGGGCCGTGCCGCCCGCCGACCCCCTCCTCGTCCTGGCCTCGGCCTCGCCCCGCCGGCGCGAGCTCCTCGGCCGGCTCGGCGTCGCGTTCGACGTGCGACCGGCCGACGTCGACGAGGCACCGCAGCCGGGCGAGGACCCGGTCGACCTGGTCCGGCGCCTGGCCGTCACCAAGGCCGAGGCCGCCCTGGCCACCGCGACCGAACCCGACCTGATCCTGCTGGCCGCCGACACCGTCGTGGTGCTCGACGGCGAGGTGCTGGGCAAGCCGACCGGCCCGGACGACGCCGCCCGCATGCTCACCGCCCTGTCCGGGCGCACCCACGTGGTCCTCACCGGGATCGCGGTGGCCCGGCGGTCGCCGGCCCCGGCGGCCGCCGAGGACGAGGTCGCCCTTGGCCCGGCCGCCACCCTCGCGTCCGACGTCGAGGCCACCGAGGTGACGTTCACGGTGCTGTCCGGCACCGACGTGGCCTGGTACGTCGCCACCGGCGAACCGCTCGACAAGGCCGGGGCCTACGGCATCCAGGGCGCCGGCGCGGTGCTCGTCTCGTCGATCCGGGGCAGCCACGACAACGTGGTCGGCCTGCCGCTGGCGACCACCCGTCGGCTCCTGGCCGAGGTCGGGCTCGACCCGCTGGCGCCGGACCGCGAGGCCCCGCGGGCCTGAGGGTCAGCCGCCGCTCGTCAGGGCGTCGGCGGCGGCGCCGAGCGGGGTCGGGTCGTCGCGGTCGCGCCAGAAGCCGTCGGGGACGGTGACCGCCTTGGGGCCGTGCTGGTGGCCGCGGGGCAGGCCGATGGCGGCGACCGGCAGCTCGATCGTGGGGTCGAGCTCGTCGAGGCGGCGCTCGAACTCCTCGAGCGACTCGGCCGCCACGAGCCGGCGGCGCACCGCCGGGCCCACCGGGTAGCCCTGCAGGTACCAGCCCACGTGCTTGCGGAGGTCGCGCACGCCGACCGTCTCGCCGTGCCACTCGACCAGCCGCCGGGCGTGGTCGCGCATGGCGTCCACCACCCGCCCCACCGGCGGCGCCGAGTCCACCGGTCGACCGGCGAAGGCCGCGGCCAGGTCGCCGAAGAGCCACGGGCGGCCCAAGCAGCCCCGGCCCACGACCACGCCGTCGCAGCCGGTCTCGGCCACCATGCGCAGCGCGTCGGCCGCGACCCAGATGTCGCCGTTGCCGAGGACCGGCACGCTGGTGACGCGCACCTTGAGCTCGCCAATGGCCGACCAGTCGGCGGTGCCCGAGTAGGCCTGCTCGGCGGTGCGGGCGTGGAGGGCGACGGCGGCGACGCCCTCGGCCTCGGCGATGGGCCCGGCGTCGAGGTAGGTGAGGTGGTCGTCGTCGATCCCCATGCGGAGCTTCACGGTGACCGGCACGTCGCCGGCGGCGGCCACCGCGGCCCGGACGACGTCCTGGAACAGGCGGCGGCGCCACGGGAGCGCAGACCCACCGCCGTGCCGGGTGACCTTGCGCACCGGGCACCCGAAGTTGAGGTCGACGTGCTCGGCACCCAGCTCGTCCACCAGGCGGCCGACGGCCCGGCCCAGGATCGTCGGGTCGGTGCCGTAGAGCTGGATCGACCGGGGCGACTCGTTGGGCCCGAACCGGGCCAGCCGGTGCGTCTTCTCGTGGCCCTCCACCAGGCCTCGGGCCGCCACCATCTCGCTCACGTAGAGCCCGGCGCCCTGGGCTCTGCACAGGTCGCGGAAGGGCGCGTTGGTGACGCCGGCCATGGGCGCCAGCACGACCGGCGGCCACACCTCGTGCGGTCCGATCCGCAGGGTCGCGCCCGACCGATCACCGGCCGGGCCGGGCGGGGCCGGGGCCTCGGCGGTGGGGGCGGTGGTCACGCCCCCCAGCGTGGCAGAGGCCCGGCCCGACGCCACCACCGGCGGGACCCGGGCCGTGGTCCACGGAGTGGTGGGAGCGGCGGGTCGGCGTGCGAGGATGGGGCCCGTGCGCGAACCCGTCCCCGACGTCGTCCCGGCCCGCGACCCCGACGACGACTCGCCCAAGGACGCGTGCGGCGTCTTCGGCGTCTACGCCCCCGGCCAGCCGGTGGCCCACCTGACCTACCTCGGCCTCTACGCCCTGCAGCACCGCGGGCAGGAGTCGGCGGGCATGGCGGTGAGCGACCGCGACCAGGTGATGGTCGTCAAGGACATGGGGCTCGTCTCCCACGTCTTCG
>DATAGR010000637.1:0-12115 GCA_036263575.1 Aquihabitans sp.
CACGCCGAGTCGCAGCGGCTCGCGGCGATCCTCGATGCCCGCGGTGCCACGGGGGACCGGGTGCTCCTCCGCTACGACGGCCTGCCCGAGCTGGCGGTGGCCACGCTCGCCGTCGCGTGCACCTCCATGGTGGTCGTCCTCGTCGACCCCGGCGATCCGCCCGAGCGCGTGGCGTCGCTGGCCGACGCGGTCGCGGCGGTCGTCCTGCTGACCGACCTCCCGCCCGTCGACGGCCTCACCGTGCCGACGGTGGCCCACGACGAACCGGCGCCGGAGCACGTCGGTCCGGTGCGGCTGGGCACCGACCGCGATCCGGCGTCGCTGGGCTCCATCGCCTTCACGTCGGGATCGACCGGGGCGCCGAAGGGGATCATGCTCCCGATCGCCGAGCGGCGATCGACCGAGCGCGTGCTGGCCCTGCTCGACCTGGACTCGATCGCCGGGCGCCGGTTCGGGCTCCCCTTCGTCGGGTCCGCCGCCGGGGTCGACTCGTCGCTGCACTCCACGTTGGCGCTCGGCAGCACCACCTACGGCTTCGACGTGCGGCGCCAGGGCCTCCACGAGCTCGAGGGCTGGCTCCTCGACACGTCGGTCGACACCTTCGCCGGCGTCCCCACCCTCTTCCGGTTCCTGCTCACGCTCATCGAGCCCGACCGCACCTTCCCGGCGCTGCGCCTGCTCGTCTCCTTCGGCGAGCCGCTGGACTGGGCGCTCGTCGCCGACCTGCGCCCACACCTCGCCCCCGACGCGCAGGTGCTGAACGTGTTCGGGCTGACCGAGGCCCGCACGGTGGCCGGGATGCTCGTCGGTCCCGAGGACCCGATCGGCGAGGGCGCGGTCCCCGCCGGCGTGCCGCTCGACGGCATCGAGGTCTCGGTGGTCGGCGAGGACGGCGAGCCGGTCCCGGCGGGCGCGGTGGGGGAGATCGTGGTGGCCAGCAGCTCGTGCGGGCTGGGCTACTGGGGGATGGAGGAGCTGTCCGCGCAGGTCTTCACGGCGCTGCCCGACGGCCGGCGCCGGGTCCGCACCGGCGACGCCGGCCGGCTCGGGCCCGACGGCGTGCTGGAGGCGACCGGTCGCCTCGACCACATCGTCAAGGTCGCCGGCAACCGTGTGGACCTGGCGGAGGTGGAGGCGGCGCTGATCGCCCTCCCCGACGTCGGCGTGGGCGCGGTCGTCGCCGTCGACGACCAGGACGGCGGCACGCGGCTGCGCGCGGCCGTCGTGGCCGCGCCCGGGCGCGACCCCTCGCCGGCCGAGCTCCGGCACGCGCTGGGCGCCCGCCTGTCGCGCTGGCTGCTGCCCGACCTCATCGAGGTGCTCGACACCCTGCCGACGCTGCCCAACGGCAAGGTCGACCGGCAGGCGCTCGCCGCCGACGCCGGCGCGGACCCGGTGGCCCCGGCCGCCCCGGCGCCCGCCGGTGGCCGATCGGTCGCCACGCTCGAGCAGGACCTCCTCGCCATCTGGCAGGAGGTGCTCGTCCGACCGGACCTCGGCATGGACGACGACTTCTTCGACGCCGGGGGCGACTCGCTCCGAGCGGCGCGCGCCTTCGCCGAGATGCACCACCGGCTCGACCTCGACCGGCCCCTGTCCCTGCTGCTGGAGCACCGGACGGTGCGGTCGCTGGCGCCGGCCCTGGCGGCCGAGGACGTGTCCTGGGGCGCGCTGGTGCGCGTGCGCGACGACGGCGATCGGCCACCGTTGTTCGTGATCCACGGCGGCTTCGGCGAGGTCCTCTTCGCCGACCGGCTGGCGGAGCTGCTCGGTCCGGACCAGCCGGTGTACGGCCTGCGCGCCGAGGCGCTCGACGGCCACCCGCTGGCGGCCGACTCGCTGGAGCAGGTCGCGCAGGGCTACCTCGACCAGGTTCGCGCCGTGCGCCCGCACGGGCCCTACGCGCTCTACGGGTTCTCGCTCGGCGGCCTGATCGCGTACGAGATGGCCGTCCGCTTGCGCGCCGCGGGGGAGCAGGTCGCCCTGCTGGCGATCGGCGACACGGCCGCCCCGGTCGACCACCGGAGCCCCGAGACCGGCCGGGAGCGGGTGGCCCGCCACGTCGCCCGGATCCGTGCCCTCGACCCGGTCGCCGGCGCCGGCTACGCCTGGGCGCTGACGAGGCGCCAGCTCGCGGACCGCCGGCGGCGCCTCGCCGTCCGGAAGGAGCGCGCCCGCCGAGCCGCGGAGATGGCGCGCCTGGACCGACTGACCAACGGGGGCCTCCCCGTCCCGCCCGAGCTGCGCGGCGACCACGCGCTGCTCCAGTACGGCCTGCTGGCCGCCCGCTACCGGCCGAGCGAGACCTACGACGGTCCCGCCGTGTTCCTGCTCGCCGAGCTGTCGATCGCCGACCGCTCCTGGGACGAGCTCCTCGTCGACGGCTTCGACACGGTGGCCGTGACCGGCCGGCACCGCTCGATGGAGATCGAGCCGGGGCTGCGCGACGTGGCCGAGGCGCTGGCGTCGCGCCTGGCCGCCGCTCCCGTCAGCTCGTGACGAGCTGGTTGATGCGGGCCGAGACGGTCGGCGCCCAGCCGGCCATGCCGGCGGCGTTCGGGTGCACCGGGGCGGCGTCGGCCGTGGGCACGAGGCCCTCGACCCACTTCTTGCCGGGGAGCTGGCAGAAGTCGTGGCCGATGCTCGGCGTGGCGATGTCGACGTAGGTGACCCCGGCGGCCGCCGCACGGGCCTGGAGCATGGCGTTGAGCTCCTTGACCTTCGCCCGCAGGTACACGACGTCGCTCCCGAGCACGGGGACGAGCGGGTAGCAGCCGGTGCCCGTCTCGGGCAGCACGGTCGGGTAGCCCACGAGGAACGTCGTGGCCCGCGGGGCCCGGGCCTTGATGGCGGCGAGCACCCGGTCGACCTTCGGCGCGGTCGCCGCGATGGCCTCGCTCAGCTCGTCCCGCCCGTCGTGCACGTAGTCGCCCTTGCAGCCGGCGCTCAGCGGCAGGGATGTGGCGCAGTTGACGACGATGTCGGTGAAGCCGATGTCGTTGCCGCCGATGCCCAGGGTGACGACCTTGGTCTGGCGGTCGAGGGCGTCGAGCTGCGGGGGGTTGGCCGGACCCGGCGTCACGCTCTGCGGGGCGAACATGTCGTCGGTCTGGGCGCCCGAGCAGCTCACGTCGCGGAACTTCGTGACCCTGATCGTGGGGCGCACGCGTGAGGGGTAGTTCCGGTCGGAGCGCAGGCAGCCGTACGGCGTGCCGGTCTGGTTGAGGATCAGGGGGCCCGACACGTAGCTGTCGCCGAGCGCGACGTAGGTGTCCGGGGGCGGTTCGCAGGCGGTCAGCCCGCCCAGCCCCGCGAGCGAGAGCACGATCGTCACGACGACGTACCGGTGCGTGTGGCGAGCTCGCATGCGCGTCCTCCGTTGTCCCCGGTGGCGAACAGCTTCGCCACGCCCCCGCCGGAACCCTACCGCCCCGGACGTCCCCCACAGGGGTGGTCTCCCAGGGCGGGGCCCCTGCGGCCCCCACCCGCACACCGCTAGAGGTACCGGTCGCCCGGATCCCGGCGGCGGACGGGGCGGCACGGGGTGCCGTAGGCGACCACACCGGCGTCGATGTCGTCGACGACGGTGGACCCGGCGCCGACGACTGCGTGCGCCCCGACCGACCTGCCGTGGAGGACCACGGCACCGATGCAGATCGCGCTGTGGTGGCCGATCGACACCCGACCGCCCGTGGCCGCGGCGGGGGCGAGGGAGCCGAAGTCGCCGAGGGTGGCGTCGTGGTCGAGCGACGACCGGGCGCACAGCAGGCCGTGGGCCCCGATCGTGCTGCCGCCGTTCACCACCACGCCGGCCATGAGGACGGCGCCCTCGCCGACCTGCACGTCTCGAGCCACCACGGCGGACGGGTCGACCGCGGTGGCGAACGCGAGCGTCGGGTCGGCGGCGCGCAGGGCGGCCACGACCTGGCTGCGACGGAAGTTGTCGCCGATCGCGACCACCGCGGCATCGATGCCGTGCTCGGTCCGGAGTCGGGTCAGGTCCGCGGCCCGACCGAGCACGGCGTGGTCCCCGACGATCGTGCCCGGCGCCACGGCGTCGTCGAGGAACCCCACGACGGTGTGGGCGCCCTCGCGCTCGACGACCTCGACGGTGCACCGGCCCTGGTCGGCGGCCCCGTAGACGACGATCCTGCTCACGCGCTGCTCCCCGGCCGGTCGGCGGCATGGTAGCGAGCGGCTCGCGACCGGCGGCTCGCCGGGACCGGCGCGGTAGCGTCGGCTGGGCGGCGGTGCCGCACGGGGCGCCAGGTCGGCGCCTGCAGCGGCCGACGGACCTGGGGCAGTGGTGGGCTCGGACACGACGTATCGCCGGACGGGGGGGTGGGTGTCCCGGTGGCTGCGGGAGGCCCTCCTGGTCGCGGGGCCCGGCGGCCGTCGGCTGCGCCTCGAGGGGCCGGCGGCGCTGGTGTGGACCGTCCTCGACGAGCCGGCGACGGCGCAGGAGGTCGCAGCGCGCATCGTCGGACGGTGGCCGGGCGCGGAGGTGCCGGACCACGGGCCGGTCGCGGAAGCCCTGGAGCTCCTGGTCGGCAGCGAGCTCGTGGAGCGGCTGCCGTGACCGCCCCGTCGCCGGCCCTCGCCGACGTGGCCTCGTGGATGTTGCCGGGAGGCCGGCCGCCGGCGACGCCCGAGGACGACGCGCAGGTGGCCGCGCTGGTGGGCGGGGCGATCGGGGCCCGGCTCACCGGTCCGCTGCTGCTGGCGGTCGACGTCGGTGCGCTGGAGCTGCCCGAGCGCGCCGTCGACGAGCTGGTCGAGGCCCATCGGCAGGCCCTCCAGTGGTGCCTCCACCTCGAGCTGCGCCTCCTGGAGGTGCGCGGCTGGTTCGAGGCCGCGGGTGGCGTCGAGCACCGCGTCCTGAAGGGGCCGGCGGTCGCGCACCTGGACGAGCTCGACCCGTCGCTGCGCACCTTCGCGGACCTCGACCTCCTGGTCGCCGCCGAGGACCTCGATCGGGCGGTGGCCGCCATCACCACGCACGGGGGTCGTCGCCCGTGGGCCGAGCGCCGACCCGGCTACGACCGCCGGTTCGCCAAGTCGGTCACCCTGACGTGCACGGACGGCGTGGAGCTCGACCTCCACCGATCGCTGGCCGACGGGGTGCACGGCTTCCGGATCCCGCTGGAGCGGCTCTTCGCCACCCCCGACCGCTTCGATGTCGGCGGCCAGCAGGTGACCGCGCTGGGCTCGGTCCACCGGCTGCTGCACGCCGCCTACCACGCCGTCCTCGGCTCGCCGTCGCCGCGCCTCGCCAGCCTGCGCGACCTGGCCGGCCTGCTCGTCCGAGCGGACCTGCAACCCGACGCCGTGCTGCCGGAGGCCCGCCGCTGGCGCGGCGAGGCGGTGCTGGCCGAGGCGGTTGCGTCCGCCGCCGGCGCGCTGACGTTCGAGGCGCCGGCGTGGCGGCGGTGGGCGGACGGGTACGTCGCCGAGCCCGCCGAGGTGGCGATCATCGAGCGCCAGCGCGCCGAGGGCTCCGCCCTGGGCCGCGGCAAGCTGGTCGCGGCGCGCGAGCTCGGCGATCGGCGGGCGCGCGCGGCCTATGCGGTGGCGCTGGCGTGGCCGTCCCGCGCCCACCTCCGGTCGCGCGACATGCGCCGGCGCGACCTCCTCCGCTGAGCGAGGGGCGGGCGTCAGCCCCCGAGGGCCTGCAGGGTGGCCTGGAGCTCCTCCGTGAGGTTGGCGGGCACCACGTAGCCGTCCTCGTCGCGGATCTCGTCGAAGTGGTCGCGGATGTCCTCGACGGTGAGGGCCGAGGTGTCGGTGTAGCCGCGCGTGACGCCGGTGAAGACCCTGGCGACGTGGCCGCCGCCGCAGGAGTACACCTCGCCGGTGACCGGCACGTCCTCGTGGGCGAGCCACGCCACGACGGGCGTGATGAACTCGGGGCCGAGCTTGTCCGCGAGCGGCCCCAGCAGGTCCTCGGTCATGCGCGACTTGGCGACCGGCGCGATCGCGTTGGCCTTGATGTTGTTCTTGGCGCCCTCGACCGCGAGCACGCGGGTGAAGCCGACGAGGCCGGCCTTGGCCGCGCCGTAGTTGCTCTGGCCGAAGTTGCCGAAGATGCCGGCGGCCGACGACGTGTTGACGATCCGGCCGTAGTTCTGGGCCCGCATGGGCTCCCAGGCGGCCTGGGTCACGTAGAAGGCGCCCTTGAGGTGCACGTCGATGACGGGCTCGAGCTTCTCGGCGTCCATGTTCTTGAACGCCGCGTCGCGCAGGATGCCGGCGTTGTTGATGACGATGTCGATGCGGTCGAAGGTGTCGAGCGCCGTCTGCACGATCGCCTTGCCGCCCTCCGGCGTGGCCACGGAGTCGTAGTTGGCGACGGCCTCGCCGCCGGCCGCCTTGATCTCGTCGACCACCTGCTGGGCGGCCGTGTGCGAGCCGCCCTGGCCGTCGACGGAGCCGCCGAGGTCGTTCACCACGATGAGCGCACCCCGCTTCGAGAGCTCGAGGGCGTGCGAGCGGCCGAGGCCACCGCCGGCGCCGGTGATGACCGCCACCTTGCCGTCGTAACCGAGATCTGCCATCGCGTCGCGCTCCTGTGGGGGTTGGGGTGCCGGTCGGCACGGTAGTTGGGCCCTGCCCGGCCGGTGAACCCCGAGGCGGGACCGCCACGCCGCTGCGGTACCGTGCCGCCGTGGGGGAACGGGGGAACCGGAACGGGGTCGGGCTCGGGGCGCGTGTCGCTGTGGCGGTGGCGGTGGCGGTGCTGGCCCTCGGCGTCGGCGCCCTCGTCCGGGAGGGCGGGGGAGCGGACGACGGCGCCCGAGCACCGATCGCCGATCGGCAGGTTGCCGCCGACGCGGTCGGGGCCGCCGCCTCGGCGGACGATCCCCACGGAGACCACCACGGACCCGACGTCGCACCTCGGCCGCTCGCCGCCGGCGACCAGGCGCTGCTCGACGAGCAACTCGCCACCAGCGAGAGGGTGGTCGGGTCGCACCGAACGGTCGCGGATGCCGTCGCCGACGGCTTCCTGCCGATGGGCGAGGAGGAGGACCGCAACGACGTCCACCTGGTGCGCTGGGACCGCATGGACGGTCGCTTCGACCCCGCCGAGCCGGAGATGCTCCTGGCGGCGTCCCGAGCGCCGGACGCCCGGATCATCGCCGCCGTGCACTACCAGGTGACCACGTCCGAGGTCGCGCCGGAGGGCTTCGCCGGCGCCAACGACCACTGGCACGAGCACCGCGGCATCTGTCGGGTCGGGGACGTGGCGGTCGGCGAGGGCCCAGAGGTCGACGCCTCGTCCTGTGCGGCACGAGGCGGCGAGCTCGGCACGGCCGACGGGTGGATGCTCCACGCCTGGACCGTCGACGGCTGGGCCAACGAGGCCGGAGTCTTCGTGTCGGACAACGCTGCCGCGCCGCGCTAGCGCCACCGGCGCCACGACCGGCGGGCACGGCGGTGACCGCGCCCGAACGTCCGGCGCGGGTCCGCCCTACGGGATGGGCGGGGAGGCGGCGGCGTAACCGTGCTCGACGATCATCTGCCCGGTCTCCGCGTAGTCCGCACGCTCCGTCGGCTGGAACGTCGCCAACCCGTCGACGTAGCGGTTGTACATGCAGAAGGCGGCGGCGATGAGCACGGTGTCGTGGATCTCGACGTCGGTCGCGCCCTCGCTGCGGGCGGCGGCGATGTCATCGGCGGTCACGTCCAGGCCGCTGCCCTGCACCTTGGAGGCGACGTGCAGCAGGGCCCGCATCTTGGGCGAGACCTTGGCCGTGCTCGGATCGGCGATGACCGAGTCGACGACGTCCCAGCCCCCGTCGAGCTGCAGCGCGGCGAAGGTGGAGTGCGACATCTCGCAGAACCTGGTCCGGTTCCGATGGGAGACGTGGGCGGCGATGAGCTCCCGCTCGCCGCGCGACAACGTGTGATCGCCGCGAAGCAGGACCTCCACCAGGTCGTTGAGCGGCTTGGCCGTCTCGGGCCGGAACTGCATCGGTCCGAGGATCCCCGGCACGTCGGGCAGCGGGATGTGCGGCACAGCTGTTCCCCCCACGACCTCCCACGTTGGGAGCGGTCGAGGTTCGGCAGGGTACCAGTCGTCGATCGAGCAGAGCAGCGACAGCGATACTCTCGGCGCTCATCGCGCTGGCCGTTCGACCAGGAGGACCTGGTCGGCGGCGATGTCGACCAGCTGCTGCACCGCACCGTCGGGCCACGTGACCGTCACCCGAGCAGCGCGCGCCACGGACCCGAGCCCGAGGTGGACGTCCGTGGGGTCGCCGCTCTGGAAGGAGCCGTCCGCACGCACCAGCCCCACGAGTGGGGGAGCGCCGTCGCCGAGGTCGACCGCCACCCGGGCGCCGATGGCGAACGTGTTGGTGCCGTCGGGGTCGCGAAGGCGGATGCGGAGCCAGTGGCGACCGTCGCCGGTCGGCGTGTCGTTGCGGTACAGCAGGGCGTCGTCCCCGGTGTTGGCGACGAGGAGGTCGAGGTCGCCGTCCCCGTCGGCGTCGAAGGCGACCACCGCCTTGGCGTTCCGCTCGTCGTCGATCCCGACCGCCTGGGCGCCCTCCGGCCAGGGGCGGTCGACGCCGCCGAGCCAGAGGCGGCTCCGGTCGCCGTCGACGTGGTCGTACAGCGGGAGGTTCGGCTCCATGGCGACGTCGGCGCCGTCGAGGTCTCGGTCCCGGTAGCCGTTCACGGTGAGGAGGTCCCGGCGGCCGTCGTTGTTGAGGTCATCGCCCGTGGCCCCCCACCCCCACGCCCCGTCGCGCACGCCGTGGTCGTCGGTGGCGTCGGTGAACGCGCCGCTGCCGTCGCCGAGGAAGAGCCGGTTGCCCGAGCAGGCGACGCTCGGCGCCACGATGGGGCACCCGCCAGGCTCGGTGGCGTACCGGATGCCGGTCACGAACCAGTCCAGGTGGCCGTCGCCGTCGAGGTCCTCCACGACCGAGCCCATGCCGTTCTCGTCGGTCCCGACGCCGGCGGCATCGGTGATGTCGGTGAACGTGCCGTCGCGATCGTTGCGGTAGAGGCGGCTCGTGCAGAAGTCGCCGGTCAGGAGGAGGTCGGGCCAACCGTCGCCGTCCACGTCGGCGAACCGCGGTTGGAAGCCCACCACCTGGTCGAAGGCGACGCCCGACCCTGCGGTGGCATCGGTGAAGGTGCCGTCGCCGTCGTTGGTCCAGAGGCGGGCCCGGCTGGTGCCCGACGTGGGCGCCTCGGTCCCGGCTCGGCGGTCGGCGGCGAGCTCGCACAGCGACGGCCCCTGATCGTTGGGACGGTCGGGGGCGATGCCCGCGACGTCCTGGTCGTCGCGCTGCTGAGCCGAGACCGGGGCGGCGAACCACTGGAGGGCCACGAGGTCGAGGTCGCCGTCACGGTCGATGTCGCCGAACGCCGCACCGAACATGGCCGAACCCACCTCCTCAGACGCCGGCGGGGGCAGCGCGAGCCCGCGCCGAGCAGCCTCCTCGGTGAACCGCCCGTCGCCGTCGTTGACGAAGAGGAGGGTGCCGCCATGGGTCGCGCTCGTCACGAGGAGGTCGAGGTCCGAGTCGCCGTCCACGTCGGCGAAGAGCGGCGCCCCGTCACCGCCGCGGGCCGGCCCGGCCACGCCTGCCTCCTCGGCCACGTCGTCGAACCGGGCCCCGCCGTCGTTGCGCAGCAGCCGGTTCGGCAGCCCGAGCCGGGTGAGGTACAGGTCGAGGTCGCCATCGTCGTCGTAGTCGCCCACCGCAGCGCCGGCAGCCATGACGGCGTTGCCCTCCGGCTCGCCCCGGGCGTGTGGGGCGGCCACACCCGACGCCTGCGAGGCGTCGGTGAAGCGGAGGCCGCCGGCGAGCACCGGGTCGAGCGGCTCGGGCACCGACGGGAGCGGCGCCGGGGCGGGCGTGAGGGTGGTGGTGACCTCTGGCGTCGCCTGGATGGGGGGCACGACGGAGGCGGGCGCGTCGTCGCGGGTGAGCGCCCACGCGCCGCCGAGCACTGCCAGGGCGACCGTCCCGGCCAGGACCTGGCGGGCACGGGGCCCGTTCACGCGTCGCGTGCGCAGCCGCGCCGGCGCGACCTCGCGGCCATCCGACGACGGTGCTCTCGATCCACGGTGCCGTAAGGTACCGCTGCGCCGGGATCACCGGGGAGCGCCGGGCACGGGGAGGAAGCGTGAGCGAGACGGCGCTGTCGCCGGTCGGGCTGGCGAGCGGCGGGGGCCGCTCGCTGCGCATCGCCGGTCGCCGGTACCCCGTGCTCCTCCCGCGCCTGGCCGACCCGCGCATGCACGTGGCCGCCGTCATCGTGTCGGTCCAGGTGCTGGGTCAGGCGGTGCTCGGGTTCGACGTCTCGATCGCCCAGATCCTGCTCTGCATCGGCGTGTGCGCGTTGATCGAGGTGCCGATGACCGCCTGGGAGAAGGGCGTGCTGGCGTGGCCGGCGAGCGCGCTGCTCACGGGGAACGGCACGGCGCTGATCCTCCGCACGCCGGGCACCGAGCACGGCGACTGGTGGAGCGTGCGCGGCTGGCCGATCTTCGTGGCAGCGGCGGCGGTGTCGCTCCTGTCGAAGTACGCGATCCGCTTCCGAGGGCACCACGTCCTGAACCCCTCGAACTTCGGCCTCGTCGTGATCTTCGTGGTGTTCGGGTCCGCCCACGCCGACCCCCAGGACCTCTGGTGGGGCGACTGGGGGCCGGCGCTGGTGGTGACGCTGGCCGTGATCCTCGTCGGCGGGTTCTCGCTGGCTCGCCGCCTGGACCTCTTCTCGGTGGCGCTGACGTTCTGGGGCACCTTCGCCGCGGGCGTGGGCGTCGTGGCGGCGAGCGGGCACGCCATCTCCGCCCGCTGGAGCGTCGATCCGGTGGAGGGGTGGCAGTACTGGCAGGTGTTCGTGACGTCACCGGAGATCATCATCTTCGTCTTCTTCATGATCACCGACCCCCGGACCGCCCCCGCCGGCCGGCGGGCGCGGGTCGCGTACGCCGCCGCCACCGGGGTGCTGGCGGCGCTGCTGGCCGCGCCGCAGACCACGGAGTTCGCGACGAAGGTGTCGCTGCTCGCCGCGCTCACGCTGGTGTGCGCCGCCGGCCCGCTCGTGGTGCTGGTCGGCGAACGGGCACCCTCCCTGCGCACCGCGATGCGTCGACCTCGCCCGGTCCTCCTCGCCGGCGGCGCCGTCGCATCCTTGATCGTCTTCGTCGTCGCCCTGGTCGTCGCGGGGGCGCCCGCTCGTGGAGGTCGCGCCGCCGGCGGCGAGGTCGTCGGCTCGGCGGGAGGCGCGAGGCCCGAGGTGGTCCTGCCAGCCGGCTCGGTCCCCCGGGTCACGGTGGACCCGTCGGTGGACGACGTCGCCGGCGCCGTGGACGCCGCAGAGGCGCAGGGCATGGGGGTGGACCTGGCCCAGGACCTGGCCATCGAGGCGCAGGCGACACGCACGCTCGATGCCGCTCTCGCTTCGACCGCGTCCTTCGGTGCCCGGCTCGCCGGCACCGAAGCGGCGATCGCGACGGCCTCCGACGCCGGGAGGCCGTTCGAGCTCCGACACCGGCTCGAGTCCCTCGAGGTCGTGCTGCTCCGCGACCCCCGCAGCCCCCAGGCCATCCCGCAGCTCGGCGTGACCGCCACCGGACGCCGGACCGTGATCTCGTACGGGGATCGCGACGCCGACGAGGTCGCGTCCAGGGCCGAGGAGCCGTTCGCACGCACGTACCTGCTGACGCGCCACGACGGGCACCACCTCATCGGTGACGAGCTGGCGCCGACTGACCCCATGGTGGTCGGAGGCGGCTGATCGGCGGGATCGGGCGGCGGCGTATCGTGCCGACCCAGGCAGCACCGGGGAGGGCGCGATGGTCGACGAACGTGGTGGACCCGGGCCGAGCGGTCCGTCATCGCCCGCCGCGGACGGCGCCGGCGTGGACCTCCCGGTCGAGCAGCACGGGTTGTTCGCCATCCCGGCCTGGACGATCGACCTCACGGCCGCGCTGGCCGACGCGCGGGACGAGATGGTGGCCGGTGCCCTGCGCGCCATCGACGAGCAGCGGCTCGACGCCCCCTACGAGCAGTCGCGCGCCGTGCTCGCCGAGGAGATGTCCGGGCCGTGGCCGAGGTACCGCCAGCTCGTGGAGCAGGTGGCGGCGGCC
>DATAGR010000638.1:0-2403 GCA_036263575.1 Aquihabitans sp.
GCCGTCGACCTCCAGCCACAGGCGGAGCCCGTGGGCGGCGCCGGGCCGGTCGGGATCGCCGGTGGAGTCGTCGGGCTCGGCGGGGTCGGCGGTCGTGCGCTCGGAGACGAGGGCCACCTGGCTGCCGGGTTCGATGGCGTCGGGGTGCTCGAGCTCGGCGTAGGTGGCGACCAGGCCGTGACGGGCCAGCTCGTCCTCGACGGCCGACCAGGTCGCTGCGTTGTTGACGTGACCGAGGCCGTCGACGTCGGTCGAGCGCAGCGGCCAGGGGCGGCGCTCGGCGCCGTCCGGCGGCGGGCCGTGGCGGAGCCGGGCCTGGACCTGGCGGCCGCCGGCGGCCTCGTCGTAGGTGGCGTGGAAGGCGGCGGTGAGCTTGGCCGGGCGGCCCGTCGCCGGGTCGACGAACACCCAGAGGGCGGCGGCCTCGACGTGCCCGCCGGCGTCGCCCACCAGCACCGTCCGGCGCTCGGCCCACCGGCTGCCGTGGCCGCCGCTGAACGTGGTGACGGTGACGAGCTCGCCCAAGGCGAGGGGGCGGCGGACGTCGATCACGGTGCGGCGCACCACCCACGGCGCCATCGGGTCGTGGCCGGCGTCGCGGGTGTCGTCGTTGGCGACGTCCTGCAGGTAGCGGGCGACGGCGTCGAGGCGGAGCCGGCGGTGCTCGTCGGCGTCGCCCCACCGGACGCGCCGCTCGGTGGTGAAGCGCCGCCCGCGCTCGGGGACGGGTACGAGCTCGACGTCTCCGATCACGGCGCCCGAACCTACCGGCCGCTCCCCCGGCGGGTGGGTGCCCAGCTGGGGGCGGCTCAGATGGGGGCGGCTCAGCTGGGGGCGGGGCCGAAGCGGAGGCGGTCGAGCTCCCAGAAGGCGCGGAGGCTGGTGATCGAGCCGGCGGGATCGACCCGGTAGAGGGCGACGACGTCGACGGCGGCGGTCGCACCGTCGGGGAACGTCGTGGTGATGGTGAGGACGTTGGCGACCTCGTCGCCGCCGGCGTGCGAGTCGTGGATGTCCATGGCGATCCGGTTGGGGGCGATGACGTCGTCCCAGAACCGTGCTCGGGCGTCCGGGCCGCGGTGGCCATCGCCGCTCGGGTCGAGCGGGGACACGCCCACCGGGTCCTGCACGATGGCGTCCGGCGTGAAGAGGGCCAGCCACGCGGCGCGATCACCGGCCTCCACGGCGGCGCGCGAGCGGAGGGAGGCGGCGCGGGCGGAGCGGTCGTCGTCGGCCGGCGGGCGCAGGTCGAGCGATGGGCTCGTCGGGCCACCACTCGTCGGGCCACCGCTCACCGGGCCACCGCTCACCGGGTCACCGCTCACCGGGCCACCGCCTCGCGCATCGGTGCGATCACCGTCTCGGCGAACCAGTGGATGCTCTCGTCCTGGAAGCTCGCGTCGTTCGGGTCGCCGCCGCCGCGGAAGTACCAGGGGACGGTGATGACGCCGGTGAGGCCGGCGTCGGCCAGGGCCGCCATGGCCTCCGGCGTCGCCGGCACCAGCGGGGTGGCGTGCACCTCGTAGCCCTCGGTGGGGCG
This sequence comes from Aquihabitans sp., assembly GCA_036263575.1. Taxonomy (GTDB): domain Bacteria; phylum Actinomycetota; class Acidimicrobiia; order Acidimicrobiales; family Iamiaceae; genus Aquihabitans. The sequence goes on from DATAGR010000638.1 coordinate 1,541, forward strand.
ATCGGCTCGGTCCAGCTCGACGTGGAGCCGGCCGATGAGCGCAGCCAGGTCGTCGTGGCTGGCCTGGGCGCCGATCCAGCCGTCGCCGAGGCGGGCGGCGCGGCCGAGGGCGGCGTCGCTGTGGCCGCCGACGAGGATGGGTACGGCCCCCGGCGGTGCCGGTTCCATGCGGAGGCGGTCGAAGTCGTAGTGGGGGCCGTGGTGCTCGACCCAGCCGCCGGCGAGGAGCTTGCGCACCACCTCGATCTGCTCGTCGAGCCGCTTGCCACGCGTCGACATCTCCTGGCCGAGCCAGGCGAACTCCTCGGGGATCCAGCTGAGCCCCACGCCGAGGGCTATGCGCCCGGGGAACACGGCGGCCATCGAGCCGACGGCCTTGGCGACCAGCAGCGGTTCGCGCAGCGGTGTCTTGAGGACGTTGGTCATGCAGGTGAGGCGCTCGGTCGCGGCGGCGATGGCGGGCATGGCGACGAGCGGGTCGACGAACGGGGCGTCGGCCGGCCAGAAGCGCTTCCCGTCGGGCGTGAAGGGGTACGACGCCGAGACGGTCTCCGGGTAGAAGACCGAGTCCGGGATAGCGACGGCGTCCCAGCCGGCGGCCTCGGCCGTGCGGGCGAGAGGCAGCAGGCGCTCGGGCGGGCACATGGCGAGGGCGAGGGTGAACTGCACGACCGGAGTCTGACGCATCGTCAGATGGCGGGCTGCGCCGACTCGCGCCCGCCCGGTCGACGACGCCCACCCGAGCGAATCGCCCGAACACCCCGAGGCGCCTCCAACCGCCCCCTGCGTCGCCCCCCCGGCCAGTTGGCGTCGATCCGACGTCGATTCGACGCCAACTGGCGGCGGTACACGCCCGGCGAGGT
>DATAGR010000639.1:0-8361 GCA_036263575.1 Aquihabitans sp.
GGTGGCCGACGGCGTGGTCCTGGTGGTGGCGGCCGAGGCCGCCGGCGACGCCGAGCCGGCCGTCGACGCGGTGGTGGCCGGCGGCGACACCCGCTCCGAGTCCGTGCGGGCCGGCCTCGCCGCCGTCCCGCCCTCTGCCGCCGTGGTCGTGGTGCACGACGGTGCCCGGCCCCTCGCCGGCCACTCGCTGTTCCGTTCGGTCGTCGACGCCGTGATCGCCGGCGCCGACGCCGCCGTCCCGGTCGTGCCCATGGTGGACACGGTCAGCGATGCCCACGGCGACCCCGTGGACCGGGAAGGCCTGCGGGTCGTGCAGACGCCGCAGGGCTTCGCCGCCGACGCCCTCCGGCGGGTGCACGCCACCCGTCCCGAGTCCACCGACGACGCCTCCCTGATCGTGGCCTCGGGTGGCAGGCTCCGGCACGTGCAAGGCGACCGCTGGAACCTCAAGATCACCGAGCCCGACGACCTGGTCGTGGCCGAGGCGATCGTGGCGTCGCGCTGATGCAGGTCCGGGTCGGTCAGGGGTTCGACGTCCACCCGTTCGTCGACGACGCCGCCCGGCCGCTGGTGCTGGGCGGGGTCACCTTCGACAGCGCCCGTTCCCTGCGGGGGCACAGCGACGCCGACGTCATCGCCCACGCCTGTGCCGACGCGCTGCTCGGCGCCGCCGGCCTGGGCGACATCGGCCAGCACTTCCCCGACACCGACCCGGCCTGGGCCGGCGCCGACAGCCTGGCCCTCCTCGCCGAGGCCACCCGCCTCGTGCGCGCCGCCGGGTGGGAGCCGGGCAACGTCGACGCCTCGGTGGTGACCGACCACCCGAAGCTCGCACCCGCCCGCTCCGAGATGCAGGAGCGCCTCGGCTCGGCCGTGGGCGCCCCCGTCAGCGTCAAGGGCCGCCGGCCCGAGGGCCTCGGCGCGCTGGGGCGTGGCGAGGGCGTCGCCTGCTGGGCCGTCGCCGTGGTGACCCGAGGGTGAAGGAGCCCGTCATGTCGCACCCGATCGCACCTCACCCCGCTCCGGCGGTGGCACCGTGACGCCACCCGGCGGTCGGGGCGGTGGCGGGCGGGGCAAGGGCCCGGCCGGCGGCCGGGGCGGCGGCGCGAGCGGTGGCCGGGGCGGCGGGTCGGGCGGTGGTCGAGGCGGCGGCGCTCGGGGCCCGGCCGGCGGCGGTCGTGGCGCGGCGGGACCTGGCGGACGTGGCCCGGCGGGCGGCGGGCGCGGCCGTCCGGCCCGCCCCGGTGGCAAGGCCCGGAACGCGCTGAGCCCGATGGGACCGCAGGCCACCAAGCCACGCCAGACCGCGAAGGAGGGCCTGGGCGGCGAGCAGGTGGAGGGTCGCCAGGCGGTGCGCGAGCTGCTGCTGGCCAACCGGCGCGACACCCGCGAGATCTGGTTGGCCGCCGACCTCGACCCTGCCCCGGTCCTCGACGACATCCGCGAGCTGGCCGCCGAGGCTCGCGTGCTGGTGAAGGAGGTCGGGCGGGGCAAGCTCGACGCCGCCGCCCGCACCGACGCGCCGCAGGGCGTGCTGGCGTTCGCCCGGCCGATCCCCGAGGCCACGCTCGACGACCTCCTGCGCGAGCGCCCGGGCCAGCCGGCGCCGTTCCTCCTCATGAGCGACGGCATCACCGACCCCGGGAACCTGGGGGCCCTGCTCCGCTCGGCCGAGTGCGCCGGCGTCACCGGCGTGGTGCTGCCCCAGCACCGCGCCGTGCACATCACGCCGGCTGTCACCAAGGCGGCCGCCGGCTCCGTCGAGCACCTCCCGATGGCGGTGGTCGGTGGCCTGCCCGCCGCCATCAAGACGCTCCGGGAGCGCGACGTGTGGGTGATCGGCCTCGACGAGCGGGCCGAGAAGCCCATCTGGGACCTCTCGCTCGGCGACCGCGCCGTCGCCCTCGTCCTGGGGGCCGAGGGGCCGGGCCTCGGCCGCCTGGTGCGCGAGCGCTGCGACGAGGTCGTGTCCATCCCGATGCGCGGCCGGCTCGCCAGCCTCAACGTCGCCACCGCCGGGGCCCTCGCCTGCTTCGAGGTTGCGCGCGGTCGCTGACCGCGTCGTCCGAGGGGCCGATCGTCCGACGAGCCGGCCGTTCGACGCGACCGGCCATCGGACCTGCTCAGCGGCAGTTTTCGCCCCCTAACCCGCATCGATGGACGGGCGGGAGGCGGGTGCGAACCGAAGGTGACGCTTGACACCGGTTCCCCCGCATGGTTGAAAGGGACTAGTTCGACCTGGCTACTTCGGGCGAACTCCTCCGAACCACACCACCGCACCCCTCCGCAGGAGCACCGATGACCGCACGCTCGATCCGCCGGGCCACGTCCACCGCCACCGACCTGGAGCTCGTCGACGCCGCCCAGGCCGGCGACGCCGAGGCGTTCGACGTGCTCGTCGAGCGCTACCGGCGCTTCGTGCGGTCCCGCAGCCGCGGCTACTTCCTCATCGGGGGTGATCGCGACGACCTCGAGCAGGAGGCGCTCATCGGCTTCTACAAGTCGGTGCGGGACTTCCGCCCCGAGCTGCAGGCCTCGTTCCGCTCCTTCGCCGAGCTCTGCATCAACCGCCAGCTGATCACGGCCATCAAGACCGCCACCCGCAAGAAGCACGTGCCGCTGAACCAGTCGATCTCGTTCTCGGCGCCTCGCGGCGACGACGGCGACGACCGCTCGGACGACGACGTGCTGCTCGCCATCGACCCGCAGTCCGACCCGCTCGAGCAGCTGGTGGCCCGTGAGGACGTCGCCGCCACCCACGCCGTGCTGGCCGCCAACCTCTCGGAGCTCGAGGTGGAGGTGCTGACCCGCTACGTGGCCGGTGCGTCCTACGACACGATCGCCGAGGAGGTCGGCCGGCACGTGAAGGCCGTCGACAACGCCCTCCAGCGGGTCAAGCGCAAGCTCGCCCAGCACCTGGCCGACCAGGCCGCCTTCGACGCCGTGGGCTGAGGGGGTCGCGAGCCCCCGAACTGGTTGGCCGGGCGCGCGGCCCGGCGGGGAGACTGCCACCGATGGCAACGGTGCACGCCCGGGACGTGTCCTTCTCGTTCGGTGCGGGTCCCGTGCTCGCCGGCGTCGACCTGGGCGTCGCGCCCGGCCAGCGCATCGGCGTGGTCGGGCCGAACGGCACCGGCAAGTCGACGTTGCTGCGTCTGCTCGCCGGGCAGCTGCGCCCCGAGGCCGGGGCCGTCACCGTGGCACCGCCCACCGCGACGGTGGGCCTGCTGCCGCAGGAGCCCGACCGGCGCGCCGACGAGTCGGTCGCCGGCTTCATCGCCCGGCGCACCGGCGTGGCCGCGGCCACGGCCGAGCTGGAGGTGGCCACGACGCGCCTCGCCGCCGGTGAGCCCGGCGCAGATGATCGCTACGCCGACGCCCTCGACCGCTGGCTCGGTCTCGGCGGGCCCGACCTCGACGCCCGGATCGGCTCGACGCTGGCGGACCTCGGCCTCGACGGCCGCCTGGTGGACCAGCCGACGGCCACGCCCTCGGGCGGCGAGGCGGCGCGCGTCGGCCTGGCGGCGACGCTGCTGTCGCGCTTCGACGTCTTCCTCCTCGACGAACCGACCAACGACCTCGACTTCGTGGGCCTGGCCCGCCTCGAGTCGTTCCTGCTCGAGTTGGGCGCCGCCACCGTCGTCGTCAGCCACGACCGCGCCTTCCTCGCCCGCGTGGTGACCCACGTGCTCGACCTCGACGAGCACGCCCGGACCGGCCGGCTCTACGCCGGCGGCTGGGACGCCTACCTCGCCGACCGGGCGACGGCTCGGCGCCACGCCGAGGAGGCGTTCGGCGCCTACCAGGCCAAGCGGTCCGCCCTCACCGAGCGGGCGCGGACCCAGCGCGAGTGGTCGGTGCAGGGCGTCAAGAAGGCCAAGCGCTCGGGCGAGACCGACAAGTTCATCCGCTTCAAGAACACCGCCGACTCCGAGAAGGTGGCGCACAAGGCGAAGGCGACCGAGCGGGCCATGGAGCGCCTCGACGAGGTCGAGAAGCCCTGGGAGGGGTGGGAGCTGCGCTTCGACATCGGGACCGCCGCGCGCAGCGGCGACGTCGTGGCCTCGCTGCGCGGCGCCGTGGTCGAGCGCGGCGCGTTCCGCCTCGGGCCCGTCGACCTGGAGGTCGGGTGGGCCGAGCGGGTGGCGATCCTCGGCGACAACGGCGCCGGCAAGTCGACCCTGCTCGACGCCCTCCTCGGCCGGGCGACGCTCACCGCCGGCACGTCGCACGTCGGCCCCGGGGTGGTCGTCGGCGAGCTCGGCCAGCGGCGCGACCGCTTCGCCACCGACCGCTCGCTGCTGGAGGTCGTGGGCGGCGCCACCGGGCAGCCGGTGAACGAGGTGCGCTCGCTCCTCGCCAAGTTCGGCCTCGGCGCCGACCACGTGGCCCGGCCGTCGGCGCAGCTGTCGCCCGGCGAGCGGACCCGTGCCAACCTCGCCCTGTTCATGGCCGAGGGCGTGAACTGCCTCGTGCTCGACGAGCCGACGAACCACCTCGACCTGGTGGCGATCGAGCAGCTCGAGCAGGCGCTCGGTCGCTACGTCGGCACCCTGCTGCTCGTGACCCACGACCGGCGGTTCCTCGAGCGCGTGCCGGTCACCCGACGCCTGCAGGTCGCCGGCGGGCTGGTGACCGAGCTGGGCTGAGGGCGGCGACCCGTCGGTAGGTTGGGGGCGTGGCTGCCCGTGGACGCACCGTGTCGCAGCTGGTGCGCCGCTTCGCCGACGGTGCCAGCGGACGGGCCCCCGACCGGCTCATCGTGGAGGAGCCGCTCGAGATCCGCCTCGACGGCCACACCGTCACCACCACGATGCGGACGCCCGGGCACGACTACGAGCTGGCGGTCGGCTTCTGCCTCACCGACGGCCTCCTCGCCGGGGCGCCGGTGCAGCAGGTCCGCTACTGCGCGACGGGATCGGCCGTCGAGACGCGCTTCAACGTGGTCACGGTGGAGACCGGTGGCCGGGCCCCGGTGCCCGAGGCGCGCCTCACGACCACGACGTCGTCGTGCGGCTGGTGCGGCACCGACCAGGTCGACGCGGTGGCCGACCGCCTGACGCCGCTGGCCGAGCGGGTCGCCATCGCCCCCGAGGTGCTCATGGCCGTGCCCGACCGGGTGGCGCCCCGCCAGGACCTCTTCGACGCCACCGGTGGCGTGCACGCGGCCGCCGCCTTCGACGCCGGTGGCGAGGTGCTGCTCGTGCGCGAGGACATCGGTCGCCACAACGCCGTCGACAAGGTCGTGGGGCGCCTGCTCCTCGACGACCGGTTGCCGGCATCGCAGCTGGGCCTCTTCGTGAGCGGGCGCACCAGCTTCGAGATCGTGCAGAAGGCCTGGGCCGCGGGCTTCGGCACCATCGTGGCGGTGAGCGCGCCGTCGTCGCTGGCCGTCGAGGCCGCTCGGCGGGCCGGCATCGCCCTGGCCGGCTTCGCCCGCCCCGGTCGGCTCAACCTCTACACCGAGCCCGACGGCGGCCCTGCCCCTTCGTGACCGGACCCAGCACGAACCGCCACCCGGCCCCTAGGGTCCCCGTCGCGGCGGCGCGTGGGGTAGGTGTCCGCTGTGGCCGAACGGGTGGGGGTGATGGACCGGGTGGTGACGGTGGTCGTGCCGACCCACAACCGGCTCGGCCTGCTCCGCCGGACCCTCGCCTCCGTCCTCGCCCAGCGCGACGTCGAGGTCCGCGTCGTCGTGGTGGACGACGGCTCCGAGGACGGCACGGCCGAGGCCATCGCCCGGGCCGCTGACGATCGGGTGCAGGTCCTCCGCAACGACCCCTCCATCGGCGTGGCCCGGGCCCGCAACCGCGGGCTGGAGGAGGTGCGGTCGGGCTGGGTGGCGTTCCTCGACGACGACGACCTCTGGGCCCCCGACAAGCTGGCGTCGCAGGTGGCCGCGGCCGAGGCCGTGCCCGGCGCACGGTGGGTGTGCGCAGGCGCGGTCACGGTCGACGAGGACCTCCGGGTGCTCGCCGCCATGCACCCGCCGCCGAGCGGCCCGCTGCCCGCGGTGCTGACCAAGAACCGCATCCCCGGCGGGGCGTCCGGCACCCTCGTGCGCACGGAGCTGGCCCGCTCGGTGGGCGGCTTCGACCCCGGGCTCAGCAACATCGCCGACTGGGAGTTCTGGATCAAGCTGGCCCTGGAGTCGCCGGTGGCCTCCGTCGACCGACCCCTGACCGCGTACCTCCGGCACACCGCCACGCTCTCGGGGGACCCGACCGGCGTGCACGAGGAGTTCGAGCGCATCCGCCAGCGCTACGAGGAGGCCCGCCGGGCCAACGGGGTCCCGGCCAGCTCCAAGTCGTTCGAGTGGTTCGCCCGGCGCCAGGTGCGGGCGGGCAAGCGCGCCGCCGGCGCCCGCACCTACTTGACCATCGCCCGGCAGTACCGGGACCGCCCGCAGGCCTGGGCGCTGGCCGTCGTCGCCGCGACGGCGCCGGGCGCGCTCGTGCAGCGCTGGGACCGGCAGGCCCGCCGTCCCCTGCTGCCGGCCTGGACGGCGGAGGCCGAGACGTGGCTGGCGCCGCTGCGGTCCTTCCCCCTCGACGACCCCCTCGACGGTCCCCTCGAGGGCTCGCTCGACGGCTGAGCGGCGTCGGGAACACGGTGACCGACGGGGCGGTCAGCCGCCGGCGAGGTGGTCGTCGAGCCTGGTGATCCGCCACTCGGGGACCAGCTTGACCAGGCGGCGGGGCCGGCCCAGGTCGTCGCCCTCCACCGTGAACCCGAGGACCTCGTCGAGCTGCTCGAGCTCCTCGTACGCCGTGCCGAGCCAGACGCCCAGCACGTACTCGCCGGGCGTGAGGATCGCCGGCAGGCGGCACGCCACCGCGTAGCGACCCGGCTGGCCGATCGTCGACGGCCCGACGTCGGTCATCACCTCGTCCAGGATCTCGACGCCGTGCTTGGTGGCCACCTGCACGGCCACGTCGAGCCCGGGGACGGCGTCGTTGACGAGCACCTCCACCGACAGCCACGCCGCGTCCCGCGTGCTGAGCATCGACTGCACGGCGCCGGCGTCGTCGACCACCGACACGCCCACCACCTGCGCGGCTCGGCCGCCCTCGGGCTCCAGGGCGAGCGCCGCGGAGGCCGAGGTCGCCGATCGCATGTAGTCGGCGATCACCTGCTCGGTGGCGCCGACCGTGCGGACCTCGCCGGCGTCGAGCCAGATCGCAGTGGGGCAGAGCCTGGCCATGGCGTCGAGGTTGTGGCTCACGAAGACGACGGTGCGGCCGCTGCGCTCGACCTCGCCCATCTTCCCGAGGCAGCGCCGCTGGAAGTCGGCGTCGCCCACCGCCAGCACCTCGTCGACCAACAGGATCTCGGCCTCCATGTGCGCAGCGATGGCGAAGCCGAGCCGGAGGAACATGCCCGACGAGTACCGCTTCACCGGCGTGTCCATGAAGCGCTCGAGGCCGGCGAAGGCCACGATCTCGTCGAGCCGGGCCCGCACCTCGCGGCGGGTCATGCCGAGGATCGCCCCGTTGAGGTACGTGTTCTCGAGGCCGGTGAGCTCGCCGTGGAAGCCGGTGCCGACCTCGAGCAGCGAGCCGACGCGGCCCCGGGTGCGGCAGGTGCCCTCGGTGGGCGTGGTGATGTTGCTGACCACCTTCAGCAGCGTGCTCTTGCCGGCGCCGTTGGCCCCGACGACGCCCAGGGCGCTGCCCTCCTCGACCGTGAGCGTCACGTCCCGCAGGGACCACAGCTCGCGCACCTCGGGCCGGGGCAGCCCCCGCACCCGGCGCGCCGACCGCACGAGCGTCTCCCGCAGGTCCGACCCGGCACCGTGGTGCTCGCCGAGCCGGTAGCGCTTCCCGACGCGATCCAGCTCGATGACGGGGCGGCCAGCCATCAGATGATGTCCGCGAACTCGCGCTCGCTGCGCCGGAAGTGGAGCAGCCCGACGAGGAGGAGGACGGTCGCGACGGCGAAGGAGAGCAGCACCGACGTGGCGGGTGGCATGGGCGTGTCGACCAGCGCGGCGCGCAGCAGGCCCAGCGCGCCGGCGAGCGGGTTGAGGTAGAGGGCGGTGCGCCAGGCCTCGGGCACGAACTCCGGCGGGTACGCCACCGGGCTGGCGAAGAGCAGGAACTGCAGGCCGAAGGAGACGAGCGCCGACGCGTCTCGGTACTTCACGACGGTGGCGCTCAGGAGGAGCACCGGCCCGGCGACCGACGCGACGAGGAGCACCAGGCCGAGGGGCAGCCCGATGAGGAGGTCGGTGGCGGACATCCCGCCGCCGGACGCGAGGCCGACGATGGTCGCCAGGACCGCAGCGACCGCCAGGTCGACGAACTCGGGGAGCAGCGCCGCCGTGGGTGCCACCAACCGGGGGAAGGCGACCTTGGTGAG
>DATAGR010000640.1:0-1804 GCA_036263575.1 Aquihabitans sp.
GACCCCCGCCAGCCGCATCGAGCGGACTGACTAACGCTGTTGGGATCTACAGCTAGCGGAAGAGGTCCTCGCTGGGGTCGCGCACGATCTCGGCCCGGACCTCGCTGCGCCGGAACCAGCTCCGGTCGACGCCCCGGATCACCGCCACCGGCAGGCCGGTGGCCTTGCCGAGGACGAGGTCGGCGGCGCCGGCCAGCTCGTCGACGACCGCGACCTCGGTCACCTGGAGCTCTCGGCCCTCGGTGTCGGTCGTGCCGCGGTGGTCGACGATGGCGCCGATCCCGGCGCAGCCGATGGCGACGTCGGTCAGGCCGCGGCGCCACGTCCGCCCGAACGTGTCGCTGATGATCACCGCCACCTCCACGCCGGCCCGGGCCCGCAGGCCGTCACGGATGCGGCGGGCGGAGCGGTCGCTGTCCTCGGGGAGCAGGGCGGCCCACCCCCGCTCGACGTTCGAGAGGTCGATGCCGGCGTTGGCACACACGAAGCCGTGCTTGGTCTCGGAGATGACGAGGTCGCCCCGGCGGCGCAGCACCCGGACGGTCTCGCGCTCGACCAGCGCCTTGTGCGACGAGGGGTCGTCGGGGTCGACCGCCTCGAGCATGCCCTCGGCCTTGGACACGACCTTCTGGGTCACCACCAGCACGTCGCCGTCGAGCATGCCGCCGTGGCCCTCGGCCGCGGTGGCGATGGTGCCGGCCAGGTCGTCCCCGGGCCGGACCTCGCCGATGCCGGCCAGCCCGAAGATGCGCAGCTCGCCGCCGGCCGTCACGGGCCCAGCACCGTGCGGGCCAGCGCCGCTGCCACGTCGGGCGTGCGCATGACGGTGGGCGCCACGACGGGACGGATGCCCTCGGCGGCCACGGCGCCGGCCAGGTCGGCGTCGGCCTCGTCGATGACGAGCGTCGCCGCCAGCGGCGCGCACCAGCGGGCGATGCCGACGACCGACGCGTCGTGGCCCAGCTCCTTCAGCAGCCGGTCGGCCGGGCCCTTCAGGGCGGCGCCGGCGACGATGGGGGAGACGGCCACGGTGTCGGCCCGGCGGGCGACGAGGGCGTCGCGCACGCCCGGCACGGCGAGGACGGGGTCGATCGAGACGACGGGGTTGGACGGGGCGATGACGATGCGGCGGGCCGAGGCGATCGCCGCCAGCACGCCGGGCGCCGGCGTGGCGGCCTCGGCGCCGTCGAAGCGCAGGGACCGCACCGCGACGGCGTGGCGCCGCTGCACGAAGTACTCCTGGAACCCGACCTCTCGGCCCTCGTCGTCGCCCGGGCCGTCGAGCGTCACCATCGTGCGCAGCCGGTCGTCGGTGGCGGGGAGCAGCTGCAGCCCGAGGTCCCAGGCCGCGGCGACCTCGGCGGTGACGGTGGAGAGGGTCGCCCCCTCGGCGATGCGCTGGGTCCGGTAGAGGTGGGTGCCGAGGTCGCGGTCGCCGAGGCCGAACCACGACACGCCGCCGTAGCGCTCGACGGTGGCCATGGCCTGCCAGCTCTCGTCGCGCAGGCCCCACCCCGTCGTCGGGTTGATCTCGCCGGCGAGCGTGTAGGTGATCGTGTCGAGGTCGGGGCTGATCCGCAGGCCGTGGAGCTCGAGGTCGTCGCCCACGTTCACGACGGCGGTGATCGCCTCCGGCGGCACCACCTGCACGACGCCGGTGAGCAGGCGCGCCGCGCCCACGCCGCCGGACACCACGACGACCTCGGGACCGGCGCTCACCGGGGCGACCCTACCGGCGGTCTCCGCCGGGTCAGCTGTGCGAGAGGTGGTCGAGGTCGCCGCTCAGGAGGGCGAGGTCGGCGTC
>DATAGR010000641.1:0-3057 GCA_036263575.1 Aquihabitans sp.
CGAAGTCGGTGTGGATGCGCCCCGCGGCCTGCGGTGCTCGGGAGCCGGCGCGGAAGGTCCACGCACGGGACTCCTTCTCGCCGGTCGTCAGGAAGGTCCGCAGCCCCATCAGGTGGTAGGCGGCGTGCAGGAAGCGCTCGAGGCCGCCCTCGCCGAGGCCGAGGGCGTCGAGCATCTCCACGCGCTCGGCGCCGGTGAACTGGGCGGCCTCGGCCTCGAGCTGGACGCACATGCCGATGACCTCGGCCCGCCCGCCCAGCTCGGCCTCCACCGGCGCCACGATCTCGGGGATCCGCTCGAGGTCGCCCTCGCCCACGTTGACGAGGGCGAGCACCGGCTTGTTGGTGAGGAGGAACTCCTCCCTCAGCACCTCGCGCTGGGCCTCGGTGAGCGACCCGCGGTAGATCGGCGTGCCCTCGGCGAGGAGGGCGTGGGCGGCGTCGAGGGCCTCCACCAGCGGCACCAGGCCCTTGTCCTGCTTGGCGGCCTTGCGGCGCTTCTCGACCCGGGCCTCGACCGTCTCGAGGTCGGCCAGCGCCAGCTCGATCTCCAGGATGCGGAGGCACTCGAGGGGGTCGGACGGCCCGGGCACGTCGTCGTCGACGAACGCCCGGAGCAGGTACACGACGGTGTCGACCTCGCGGATGTGGGCCAGGAACTGGTTGCCCAGGCCCTCCCCCGTGCTGGCCCCCTCGACGAGCCCGCCGATGTCGACGAACTGCACGCTCGCCGGCACGACCTTCTTCGACGCCGACATCTCGGCCAGGGCGTCGAGGCGACGATCGGGCACCTTGGCGACGCCCACGTTCGGGTCGGTGGTGGCGAAGGCGTACGGCGCGGCCAGCGCGCCGCCACCGGCCAGCGCGTTGTAGAGCGAGGACTTGCCCGAGTTCGGGAGGCCTACGAAGCCGAAGCGTTCCATCGGGGCGCCACGCTACCGGTCGCCCGCCACGGGCTCGGCGGCCCGGTCGGCCCTCGGCTCACCCCTCGGCGAGGAGCCGCTCGATCACCTTCGCCACGCCGTCGTCGTCGTTGGTCGCGGTCACCTCGTCGGCGGCGGCCTGGAGCACCGGGTGGGCGTTCCCGACCGCCACCCCGAGGCCGGCCCAGCGGATCAGCTCGAGGTCGTTGGGCATGTCGCCGAAGGCCACCACGTCGGCGGGCGCCACGCCGGAGCGCTCGAGCAGCCGCTCGACGGCGGAGGCCTTGTGGACCGACGGGTGCGAGAGCTCGAGGAACGCCTCGCTCGTGGAGTGGGTGACGAGGGCGCGAGCGCCCACGAGCTCCTGCACGCGAGCGGCGGAGCCGGCCGGCGCCGGGTGCGGCAGCCGCACGATCAGCTTGGTGACGGGGCGGTCGAGGAAGGACCGGATGGGACCGACCTGGAGGCCGTCGAGCTTCCAGGACTCGATGCGGTCGACGCCGCCACGCTCGATGGCCTCGTCGACGGCGAAGTCGAACCCCTGCTCGACGCCGAGGACGGCGTCGGGGTGGGCGGCCTGGAGGTCGTCGACGAGGCCGTGCACCACCTCGGGGTCGAGCTCCACGCGGGCCACGAGCTCGTGGCGGGCGGGGTCGTACACGGTGGCCCCGTTGGCGCACACGACCAGGCCGCGCTCGCCGAGGGCATCGACGATCGGCGGGATCCACCGCGGCGGGCGACCGGTGGCGATGACCACGAGCATCCCGGCGTCCTCGGCGGCGAGGATCGCGTCTCGCGTGCGGGGCGAGACCGTCTTGTCGGTGCGGAGGAGCGTGCCGTCGAGGTCGGTCGCGATGGCCCGGTACCTGGTCACGGGGCGACCGTAGCGGCCGACCCGGCCCGGCCCGACGGGCCCGGCTGACGTCCGTCGGCCCCGTGGTCGGCGGCGGCGGGCGTCCGGACGACCGCGGCATGATCGGTACCCTGCGGGCATGGAGCCGATCGAAGCGCTGGAGCGGGTGGCGTACCTGCAGGACCGCGGCCTGATGCCCTCGCAGAAGACGGCGGCGTTCCTCAAGGCGGCCGACGTCGTGCGCTCCCTGGCCCCGGGCGAGCTGGAGCGGCGGGTCGCCGACGGCACCCTCACCGAGCTCGCCGGCATCGGCAAGAGCACCGCCGAGGTCATCGCCCAGGCCGCCGCCGGCCAGGTCCCCACGCGCATCGCAGACCTGGAGGGGGCCACCGAGATCCCGCTCGGGCCGGGCGCCGCCCTCCGATCCGCCATCCGTGGCGACCTCCACAGCCACTCGACCTGGAGCGACGGCGGGGCCTCGGTCGAGACGATGGCCCGGACCGCCATGGGCCTCGGCCACGAGTACCTCGTGGTGACGGACCACTCGCCCCGCCTCACCGTGGCCCACGGCCTGAACCGCGAGCGGCTCCTCGCGCAGCTCGACGAGATCGCCGCCCTGAACGAGCAGCTGGCGCCGTTCCGGATCCTCACCGGCATCGAGGTCGACATCCTCGTCGACGGCGCCCTCGACCAGGACCCCGATCTCCTCGACCAGCTCGACCTCGTCGTCGCCTCCGTGCACTCGAAGCTGAAGATGGAGCGGCGGGAGATGACCGAGCGGATGGTGATGGCCGTCGCCAGCCCCCACGTCGACGTGCTGGGCCACTGCACCGGCCGCAAGGTCAAGGGCAACGGCTCGACCCAGACCGAGGTCCGGCCGCAGGCGACGTTCGACGCCGACGTCGTGTTCGCGGCGTGCGCCCGCTTCGACACCGCCGTGGAGATCAACTGCCGGCCCGAGCGCCAGGACCCACCGCCCGAACTGCTGGACCTGGCCCTCGAGTGGGGCTGCAAGATCAGCATCGACACCGATTCGCACGCTCCCGGGCAGCTCGAGTTCATGAACTACGGGTGCGACAAGGCCGCCGAGCACGGCATCGAGCCCGACCGCATCATCAACACCTGGCCGGCCGACGACCTGCTCGCCTGGACCCGCACGCACCCGACCGCGTAGCGTCGCCAGCCTTATGTCGAAGAAGACGGACAAGCGCAAGGTCAACGCCCGCCGCAAGAAGGCGAACCACGGCACCAAGCCCAACGCCGGGCGAGGCTGACCACCGGG
>DATAGR010000642.1:0-6275 GCA_036263575.1 Aquihabitans sp.
CTCCGAGCCGCCCGCGCTTCGACGACCTGACGCCCCTCTTCCCGGACGCCCGCCTGCGCCTCGAGCAGCCCGAGTTCCCCGAGAACATGACGGCCCGGATCATCGACCTGCTGGCCCCGATCGGCAAGGGCCAGCGGGGCCTCATCGTGTCCCCGCCGAAGGCCGGCAAGACCACCGTCATGAAGCAGGTGGTGCGGGCGATCGAGCGCAACCACCCGGAGGTGCACCTCATCGTGCTGCTCGTCGACGAGCGGCCCGAGGAGGTCACCGACATGCGGCGCTGGCTGATCGACGGCGAGGTGGCGGCGTCGACCTTCGACCGGCCGACCGAGGAGCACATCGCGGTGGCCGAGCTGGTCCTCGACCGGGCCAAGCGCCTGGTGGAGGCGGGCGGCGACGTCGTCGTCGTGCTCGACGGCATCACCCGCCTGGCGAGGGCCTACAACCTGGCCGCGCCGAACGGCGGCCGCACCATGGCCGGCGGCATCGACACCGGCGCGCTGTACCCGCCGAAGAAGTTCTTCGGGGCGGCGCGCAACGTGGAGGAGGGCGGTTCCCTCACGATCCTCGCCACCGCGCTGGTCGAGACGAACACCCGCATGGACGAGGTCATCTTCGAGGAGTTCAAGGGCACCGGGAACATGGAGCTGCGGCTCGACCGGCGCCTCGCGGACCGGCGGATCTTCCCGGCGATCGACGTCGACGGGTCCTCGACCCGCCACGAGGAACTGCTCTACGACCGCAAGCAGCTCCAGCAGATCTACCGCCTCCGCCGGGTGCTGTCCGGCCTGAAGGAGGAGGGCGGCTCGAGCGCCGCCGGCCTGGAGATGCTCACCGACCGCCTGCGGACGTTCAAGACCAACGACGCCTTCCTCGACGAGATCGCCAAGATGCCCGCCGGGGGCTGACCGGCCCGAAATGGGAACCGATGGGAATGACCGGCCACCGGCGCCGGTTGGAACCCTGGCGAGCCTGCCGCCCACCCCACGGGGCCGGGTCCCCGCCGCCCGGGTGCCCATTTGGATGCCCGCCCACGAACCGCCACACTGGAGCCACCATGAAGGCAGACACCCATCCCGACTACGTGGAGACGAACGTCCGCTGCTCCTGCGGCAACACGTTCACCACCCACTCCACGCAGGCCTCGATCTCCGTCGAGCTCTGCAACGAGTGCCACCCCTTCTACACCGGCAAGCAGAAGCTGGTGGACACGGGCGGCCGCATCGACCGCTTCGAGCGCCGCTACGGCCGCCGCAAGTAACCACACCGACCGCTGCCACTTGCGCCAGGGATCCCTGGCGCAAGTGGCGCGTCCGGGGCCGGTTCGCCCGCACCGCCCGACGGTGACGCCCTCCCCATGACCCTCGATCCCGACCGCCGCTCCTCGCTGCTCGCCGCCAAGCTGCGCGCCCTGGCGGGTGCCCGCTGGCCCCTCGGCGACGACCTCCGGGCCACGGGCTTCCCCGACGGCGCCACGCTGCTCGACCGCGCCGCCGCCCGCTGCTGGGTGCTCGTCGACGAGGGGGCCGAGCGTCGCCTCGGCGGCGCCCTCGCCGTCGCCCACCGGGGTGGCGCCGGCGAGCTGCACCTGATCGTGGACGATCCCGAGGCCGGCCCGATCCTCGCCCGGCGGGCCTCGACCTTCGCCTCGCCCCCGCAGGTCTGGCGCGCCGAGGGCCCCGAGCTGGTGGCCGTCGAGGCCGCGCCCCCCGCCCCGGACCCGGCACCGGCGCCGGAGGCCGAGCTCTACCGCCCCGTCCTGCGCTCCGCGGGCCTGGAGCCGGTCGTGGAGGGCGGCCACCTCACCGGCGAGCTCCGGGGCCTCGAGGTCGCCCGGGTCGTGGTCGACGACTCGGACGGGTCGGCCCACATCGAGGCTGGCGTCGGCCGCTTCGACCGCGAGGTCGGGGCCATGATGTTCGCCCACCTCGGCGAGACCGATTCGCTCACCCGCGCCGTCGGGATCGTCGACCGCTACCGGTCGCCCGACGCCGAGCGCCACCCGCTCAAGCACCTGGTCCCCGAGCGCTGGCTGCGCAGCGGCCTGGTCGCCCACCCCGAGCTGGTCGGCGCCCGGGAGCTGCGAGCCGTGGGCTCGGCCGTCCCCCGCCGCAACCTCACCGAGGAGGGCGTGGCCACGGCCGTCGGCGTCGACGAGGACGGCGAGGACGTCGTCGTCGTGTGCTCGACGGGCGTCAACCTCGACCTCGTCCCGTCCGCGGCCGACGACCGACTGACCCACGCGCCGGGCGCCCGGCTGGTCCTCGCCGTGCCCGAGCGCGATGCCGTGCCGATCACCGCCGACCTGGCCGCCGGCCTGGCGGCGCCGGCCACGGTCGCCACCGTGCCGGGCGACTGGCGGTTCCTGACCGAGCCGACCTCCTGATGCTCGACAAGCTCGACGCCCTCGAGGCCGAGTTCGCCGACGTCGAGCGGCAGCTGGCCGACCCCGCCGTGTTCGCCGACCAGGACCGCTACCGCGAGCTGGCTCGCCGCCACAAGGAGCTCGACGCGATCGTCAGCCGGAGCCGCGACCTCCGCCAGCGCCGCGACGACGCCGCCACCGCGCGCGAGATGATCGGCGAGCTCAGCGGTGACGACCGCGAGATGATCCGCACCGAGGTGGCCGAGGCCGACGCCGACGTCGAGCGCCTCACCGGCGAGCTCGAGCTCCTCCTGTTGCCGAAGGACCCCAACGACGACCGCAACGTGATCGTGGAGATCCGCGGGGCGGAGGGCGGCGAGGAGGCGAACCTGTTCGCCCGCGACCTGTTCGGGATGTACCAGGGCTACGCCCAGCGGATGGGCTGGCGCCTCGAGGTGCTGAACACCGACGTCTCCGACAAGGGCGGCTTCAACGAGGTCACCTTCCTCGTCTCGGGCGACGGCGTCTGGACGCGGCTGAAGCACGAGGGCGGCCCGCACCGGGTCCAGCGGGTGCCCGTCACCGAGTCGCAGGGCCGGATCCACACGTCGTCGGCCACCGTCACGGTCCTGCCCGAGGCCGACGAGGTCGAGGTCGACATCGATCCGAACGACCTGCAGGTCGACTACTACCGGTCGTCGGGGCCCGGCGGGCAGTCGGTCAACACCACCGACTCGGCCGTGCGGCTCACCCACCGGCCTACCGGCGTCACCGTCTCCATGCAGGACCAGAAGTCGCAGCTCCAGAACAAGGCGAAGGCCATGCAGGTGCTGGCGTCGCGCCTGCTGAAGCTCGAACAGGACCGGCAGGCCGCGGAGCTGTCCGAGGCCCGGCGCGACCAGACGGGCGGCGGCGGGCGCTCGGAGAAGGTCCGCACGTACAACTTCAAGGAGAACCGGGTCTCGGACCACCGGATCGGCCTGACGATCTACAAGCTCGACAAGGTCCTGGCCGGCGAGCTCGACGACGTCAGCGACGCGCTGGTGCAGGACGAGCAGACCCGGCGGCTCACCGAGGACCCGTGAGCGGGGGACCGGGCCGTCCGCCCGAGGGGGACGGCGCGCCCGAGGGCGGGCCCGACGGGGACGCCGGCGATGACCTGGAGGGCACCGTCGCGTGGTCGGCGCTGCTGGCCGAGACCACGGGCCTGCTGGGCGCCGCCGGGATCGAGGCCGCCGCGCAGGAGGCCCGCTGGATCGTCGAGGCGGCCAGCGGCATGGCCGGCGCCGAGCTGGTGGCCGGCGCCGACCGGCCCGCCACCGTCCGCGGCGTCGCCCACCTCGACGCCATGGTCGGCCGCCGGACCGCCGGCGAGCCGATCCAGTACGTCCTCGGCAGCTGGGGCTTCCGCCGCCTCGACCTGCTCTGCGACCGCCGAGCCCTCATCCCCCGCCCCGAGACCGAGCAGGTGGTCGACGTCGCCCTCGCCGAGCTCGACCGGGTCCGGGCGGAGCGCCCGGTCGGCCACCGCCCGGTGGCCGCCGACCTGGGCACCGGCACGGGTGCCATCGCCCTGTCGGTCGCGCTCGAACGGCCCGGCACCGACGTGTGGGCTGTCGAGCGGTCGCCCGGCGCGCTGGCCCTCGCCCGGGCGAACCTCGCCGGGCTGGGCATGGCCGGCACGAGGGTCCGGCTGGTGGAGGGCTCGTGGTTCGAGCCCCTGCCCGAGGAGCTGGCCGGGCGCCTCGACCTCGTCGTCACCAACCCGCCGTACGTGGCAGCCGTCGAGGAGCTCCCGCCGGCCGTCGCCGACTGGGAGCCGGCCGACGCGCTCGTGCCCGGACCCACCGGCCTCGAGGCCCACGAGGTCCTGGCGGCCGGGGCGGCGACGTGGCTCGCGGCCGGGGGTGCCCTCGTGGTGGAGATCGGCGCGACCCAGGGCGAGGCGGTCGGCCGGTTGGCGGACGCGGCGGGCCTGGTCGACGTCCGGGTCGTGGCGGACCACGCCGGCCACGATCGGGCCGTGGTGGCCCGCCGCCCCCGCTGACGCCGCCGACCGAGCAGCCTCGCCGAGGCGAACGGCGCCGGCGGCAAGGCTCATGGCGGCTGGGGAGGGCAGGCTCGCTACCCTCGCCGGGTGGCCGAGCGACCCGACCAGGCGGTGCTGGCGCTGCCGCCACCCGGCGATGCCGACGGGCTCGCGGGCGTGGTGGCCCGGGTCGCCGGGGTGCTCGCGGCCGGCGGCACGGTGGTGCTGCCGACCGACACGGTGTACGGCGTGGCCGCGTCGGCCACCGTGCCCGGGGCGACGTCGCAGCTGTTCGAGCTGAAGGGCCGTGCCGACGCCCAGCCCTTCGCCGTGCTCGTGGCCGACGTGGAGCAGGCGACGCAGCTCGCCGTGGCCGGGATCGTGGCCCGGCGCTGGATGGCGGAGCGGTGGCCGGGGCCGCTCACCCTCGTGCTGCCACGACGGCCCGAGGCCCGAGGCCTCGCGCTCGGTGGCGACGGCGCCACGATCGGCGTCCGCTGTCCCGACCACGCCCTGGTCCGGGCCGTCGCCGCCGCGGTCGGTCCGCTGGCGACCACCAGCGCCAACCGCCACGGCGAGCCGACGCCGACCACCGCCCTGGCGGCGGCGTCGTCGCTCACCGCGACGGTGGGGCTCGTCGTCGACGGCGGGCCGTCCTCGAGCGTCGCCTCCACGGTGGTCGACGCCACCGGCGACCGCTGGTCGGTGCTGCGAGCGGGGGCCATCGCCCCGGCCGACCTGGGGCTCGACGACTCGTCGGGGTGACGCCGTCACCGATCCCCGATCGGGTGGTTGCTGCGGTGTGGCCGTCGTCTACTCCGCACGTTCGATCGGTGCTCGGGAGCTCGTGGAGGCGGCCGTCGCAGCCGTCTGCGTCCCCCCGGCGGAGCCGGAGGAGCCCCCACCGGACCGCCGGCACCTGAGCCGAGCGGCGGGCGAGTGCGCTGGCCTGCAAGTTGGCGGCCTCCGCAGAGCGGCGACCAAGCTGGCTCGGTGACCACCCGCCTCGGCATCGCCATCATCCTGGCGGGGGTCGTCCTCCTGGTCCTGCGGGCGGTCAACTGGGTGGACTCGGAGGTCGCCGACATCGCCTCGGTGCTCGCCGTGGTCTTCGGCGCGCTCGCCGTGGCGGTCGACGGCGAGGCCGCCGACCGCGAGTCCGACTGACGGTCGGGCCGCCGCTCAGGCGAACGTGAAGGTGCCGTCGGGTCCGACGTGGCCCGGGCGGCCGGCGGTCTCGGCGGCCACCAGCTCGCCCATCGTGTCGGCGTCGGCGCTCGTGCCCCACGCCCGGCGCCCGTCGGCGAGAAGCGACGCCACGATGGCCTTGGCCGGTCGGCCGTCGCGGTCGTGCACGACGGTCGAGGTCTCCACCGTGACGGCGTCGTCCACCACCTCGGCGAGCTCCCGGCTCGGGAGCCGGTCGACCTCGGCCTGGAGGTCGGCGTGGCGGAACCCGTCGGGCGGCGGGGTGGTGCGGTAGACGCCGAACGCGTGCTTGGTGAGGAAGCCGCCGTTGGCGGTCACCAGCCCGGCCGCGCCCGCGTCCTCTCGGAGGCGCTCGACCATGGTGGCGATCGAGTGGGACACGTAGTCGTTCCACGGTCCGCCCGCGAACGAGAGGCCGCCGGTGACGGTGAGCGGGCGGTCGGCCGGGAGGCCGATCTCCTTGGCGGCGATCTGCACGGCGCTGGGGAAGCAGGAGTAGACGTCGACGTGGGCCAGGTCGTCGACCCCGACGCCGGCCAGCTCGAGCGCGGCGCGCCCGGCGAGCCGGATGGCCGGCGCCTCGGCGAGGTCCCACCGGTTGGAGACGTACCAGTGCTCGTGGGCGTCGGTGCCGGCCCACGGGAACACCCAGCGGTCGGTGGCGATGCCGAG
>DATAGR010000643.1:0-4906 GCA_036263575.1 Aquihabitans sp.
GAGGGCGCACACGGCGACCAGGGCGACGAGCCGGCGGGGGAGGGGGCGACGGGTGCGGAGGCGGCGGTGGGGCACGGGTGGTCCTCGGGGTTCGGCGCCGGTGTGCGCGAGCCCGACGCTACTCAGCGCCCGTGGAGGTGCGGGCGCACCGGGGGGCGTGGGATCCCCGATGCGCCCGCAGGCTCAGCCGGCGCGATCAGTGGGCGTGGTCGTCGCCGTGGAGCTGGCCTCGCACCGCACCCGCCGGGTACTCGCCGTTGTGCACGTTGACGTAGTAGTCGTGCGGGTTGGCGAGGATCTCCTGCACCTCGCCGGGCTCGAGGCCCTTGCCGGCCTCGCCCTCGGTGAGGCAGTCGGCGGCCTGGCCGTCCTGGGGCCAGGCCAGGTTGACCTCGACCGGCCCGTTCGTGCCCTTGGCGCCCTCGTGGATGTGGGCCATGCGGGGGCCGCCCGGCGGCAGCTCGGTCTCGGCGATCTTGTCGACCTGGATGATGTAGCAGAGCGTCGACGGGTCGCCGTCGATGCCGAACACGTAGGCCTCGCCCCGGCCGTTCGGGTCGCCGACCATGCGCTTGGCGCCGGTGGCCGAGACCTCGTTGCGGCCGTTCAGCTGGGCCTCGAGCAGGCGGTTGGTGTGCCCCGCCTCGGCGGACTGGAGCGGGCCGGCGATCAGGCCGACGGTGAGGCCGGCAGCGCCGGCGAGGCCGGCGACGAGCTGCTTCTTCATGGGGTTCCCCTTGGGATCGGGCGGGGCAGGGGCGATCCGCTGCCCGACCTCCGTACGGCGCCGTCCCGGCCGCCGGACGGAAAATGGCCTAGTTCCTCCGAACCAGCAGGTCAGCGCTCGCGGTTGAGGGCGGCCCGCAGCGCCTCGGTGGCCGCCACGGGGTCCTCGACGCCGAGGACGAGGTGGCGGTGCCGCTCGCCGGTGAGCTCGATCACCAGCACCCGCTCGTTGCGGCCGACCATCCAGAGGTCCCGCTCGCCCCGGGACCGGAACGTGCCCGCGGTCAGGACGCCAGGGAGGTGGGTGCCCGGCCAGCGCGAGCCGCGCACGAGGTCGCGCCGGTCGGAGACGCCGACGTCGACGATGGAGGTGACGGGCACGTCGACGCCGTTGCTCAGCGCCCACAGCCGCACGAGGCCCACCGGCCGCACGAGGAGCCGGTCGTCGTGGCTGATGCCGACGGCGGCGAGGTTGGGCCCCGAGAAGCCGGTCACGAGGATGCCGCCCACGATCACGATCGCCAGGGCGAGGGCGAAGCCCCACCACGGTGGCCAGGCGAGGGCCAGGGTCACGGTCGGGCGCCCAGGGCCACCGGCGTGGTGACCTGCTGGAAGAAGTCGTTGCCCTTGTCGTCGACGACGATGAACGCCGGGAAGTCCTCGACCTCGATGCGCCAGACGGCCTCCATCCCGAGCTCGGGGTACTCGAGCACCTCGACCTTTCGGATGCAGTCCTGGGCGAGCCGGGCCGCGGGGCCGCCGATCGAGC
This sequence comes from Aquihabitans sp., assembly GCA_036263575.1. Taxonomy (GTDB): domain Bacteria; phylum Actinomycetota; class Acidimicrobiia; order Acidimicrobiales; family Iamiaceae; genus Aquihabitans. Next base: position 1,496 of record DATAGR010000643.1, read on the forward strand.
CCAGGTAGAAGCCGCCGTGGGCCTGGCAGGCGTCGGTCACCTGCTGCGAGCGGTTGCCCTTGGCCAGCATCACCAGCGAGCCGCCGGCGGCCTGGAACCGCTCGACGTAGGAGTCCATGCGGCCGGCGGTCGTGGGCCCGAAGCTCCCCGACGCGTAGCCCTCGGGGGTCTTGGCCGGGCCCGCGTAGTACACGGGGTGGTCGCGCAGGTAGGCCGGCATCTCGCCACCCGACTCCAGCAGCTCGGCGATCTTGGCGTGGGCGATGTCGCGGGCCACGACCACCGTGCCGGTGAGCGAGAGGCGGGTCTTGACCGGGTGGCGCCCGAGCTCGGCGCGGATCTCGGCCATCGGGCGGTCGAGGTCGATGGCCACGACGTCGCCGCCGAGCTCGTCCGAGGTCACGTCGGGGAGGTGCTGGGCCGGGTGGCGCTCGAGCTGCTCGAGGAACACGCCGTCGGCGGTGATCTTGGCGCGGGCCTGGCGGTCGGCCGAGCACGACACCGCGATGCCGATGGGGCACGAGGCGCCGTGGCGGGGGAGGCGCACGACGCGCACGTCGTGGCAGAAGTACTTGCCGCCGAACTGGGCGCCGATCCCGAAGCGCTGGGTGAGCTCGAGGACCTGCTGCTCCATCTCGAGGTCGCGGAAGCCGTGGCCGGCCGCCGAGCCCTCGGTGGGGAGGGCGTCGAGGTAGCGGGCGCTGGCGAGCTTCGCCGTCTCCACCGCCATCTCGGCCGACGTGCCGCCGATGACGACGGCCAGGTGGTACGGCGGGCAGGCGGAGGTGCCGAGGAGCCGCAGCTTGTCGTCGAGGAAGGCGAGCAGGCCCTTGGGGTTGAGGACCGCCTTGGTCTCCTGGAACAGGAAGCTCTTGTTGGCCGAGCCGCCGCCCTTGGCCATGAACAGGAACGAGTAGGCGTCGCCGTCGACGGCCGCCACCTTGATCTCGGCCGGCAGGTTGGTGCCCGTGTTGCGCTCCTCCCACAGGGTGAGCGGGGCCATCTGCGAGTAGCGCAGGTTGTCGCGCTGGTAGGTGTCGAAGATGCCGCGGGCGAGGGCGGCCTCGTCGCCGCCGCCGGTGAGCACGTACTGGCCCTTCTTGGCCTTGACGATCGCGGTCCCGGTGTCCTGGCACATGGGCAGGACGCCGCCCGCCGAGATGTTGGCGTTCTTCAACAGGTCGAGGGCGACGAAGCGGTCGTTGGCCGACGCCTCCGGGTCGTCGAGGATCCGGGCCAGCTGGGCGAGGTGGCCGGGGCGGAGGTAGTGGGCGATGTCGTGCATGGCCTCGGCGGCGAGGGCCGTGAGCGTCGCCGGCTCCACGGTCAGGAACGTGTGCCCGAGGGCCTCGGCGGTGCCCACGCCGCCGATGTCGAGCTTCCGGTACGTCGTGGCGTCGGGGCCGAGGGGCAGGAGCTCGGTGTGGCTGAAGTCGCTCATCGGCCCCGAGGGTACGGCCGGGGTGATCCGAGGGGCCATCTGGACATCGTCGGGGTAGACCGGCGCCATGGCCGCCGAACCCGCCTTCCGGACCGAGCACGACTCCATGGGGGAGGTGCGCGTGCCCATCGAGGCGCTGTGGGGCGCCCAGACCCAGCGGGCGGTGGAGAACTTCCCGATCTCCGGGCGCCCGATCGACCGCCGCCTGATCCGCGCCCTCGGGCTCGTCAAGGCCGAGGCGGCGGTGGTGAACGCCGGCCGCAAGGACGTGCCCGGCGTGACCAAGCGGATCGGCGAGGCGATCCGGGCCGGCGCCGAAGCCGTCGCCGACGGCGAGCACGACGACCAGTTCCCCGTCGACGTGTTCCAGACGGGCTCCGGCACGTCGTCGAACATGAACGCGAACGAGGTCATCGCCCACCTGGCCGAGGACCTGCTCGGCGAGGCGGGGTCCGTCCACCCGAACGACCACGTGAACGCCAGCCAGTCCTCCAACGACGTGTTCCCCACGGCCATCCGCCTGGCCGCCACCGAAGGCGTGCAGGTCGACCTGCTGCCGGCGCTCGACCACCTCGCCCGGTCGCTGCGGCGGAAGTCGAAGCAGTTCGCCAAGGTCGTGAAGGCGGGCCGCACCCACCTGATGGACGCGGTGCCGATCACCCTCGGCCAGGAGTTCGGCGGGTACGCCACCCAGGTCGAGCAGGCCCACGCCCGGCTCACCGAGGCCTTGCCCCGCCTCGGCGAGCTCCCCCTCGGCGGGACCGCGGTGGGGACGGGGATCAACGCGCCGAAGGGCTTCGGCGGCGCGGTCACCAAGCGCCTGGCGGCTCGCACGGAGCTGCCGCTCACCGAGGCCAAGGACCACATCGCCGCCCAGGCGGCGCAGGACGCGCTGGTCGAGACGTCCGGTCAGCTCCGTGCCGCGGCCGTCGCCCTCGTGAAGATCGCCAACGACATCCGCTGGATGGCCTCGGGGCCGCGCACCGGCCTGGCCGAGATCCGCCTGCCCGACCTCCAGCCCGGGTCGTCGATCATGCCGGGCAAGGTCAACCCGGTCCTGACCGAGGCGATGACCCAGGTGGCCGCCCAGGTGATCGGCAACGACGCCGCGGTGGCGTTCGGCGGCAGCCAGGGCAACTTCGAGCTCAACGTGTACCTGCCGCTGCTCGCCCGCAACGTGCTGGAGTCGATCGAGCTGCTGACCAACGTGTGCGTGCTCTTCGCCGACCGCTGCGTCGACGGCATCACGGCCGACGAGGAGCGCTGCCGGGCCAACGCGGAGTCGTCGCCGTCGATCGCCACGTCGCTCAACCCCTACCTGGGCTACGAGCGCACCGCGTCGATCATCAAGGAGAGCCTGCAGACCGGCACGCCGATCCGCGAGCTGGTGGCGGCGACCGGCGAGCTGTCGGCCGATGAGCTCGACCGTGCGCTCGACGCCCTGGCCCTCACCAAGGGCGGCATCAGCAAGAAGAGCTGATCGCCGCCTTCGAGGTCAGGTACGGGCGGGGGAGCCCTCGAAGGGCCCGGGGTCGCCCGGCTTCGGGAGCCTGGGGTAGCTCCACGAGTTCACCTTGCCGGCGAGGGCGCAGATGTGCTCCCACTCGTCGGGCTCCCAGCCCTCGGCCCGGCCGACGACGGCGAGGTCCTGGCGGACGTAGAGCAGCGCGGGCAGGCGCTGGAGGCCCACGGCGCGAGCCAGCTCGCGGTCCGGGTCGGCGAAGGTGAGGAAGTCGTCGGCCCAGGGCCCGAGGAACCGGCGGGTGTCGGTCTCGTCGGCGGTGACGGTCCAGGCCACCCGGACGTCGGCGTCGCGGAAGACGTCGAGCACGCGCGCCGCGGTCTCGAGGATCCAGGCGCTCTGGTGGGTGTAGGGGTCGAGCACCACGGTGAGCAGCTGGAACGTGGTCAGCCACTCCTCGATGGTGCGGGCCTCGCCGCCGAGGGCGGTGAGCTTCAGATCGTCTTTC
>DATAGR010000644.1:0-6094 GCA_036263575.1 Aquihabitans sp.
GTACACCGCCGACTTGCCCCACCCGGTGGCCTGCACGAGCAGCACCCGCTGGTGGTGGGTCACCAGGGCGTCGATGGCCACGAGCTGGTCGGGGCGGAGCGTGGCGTCGGGCCCGGCCAGCTCGGCCAGCACGCCGGCGGCCTCGGCGGCCACGTCCTCGGACGGCGGGGCCGGGGCGGCGTCGGTGGGGGTCATGGGCACCATGGTCGCAGGTGGGGGTGACGGCGAGGCCGGTCAGCGGAAGTCGCGGGACGGCACGGTGGCGCTGAGGGGCAGGAGCGAGATCTTCTCGGCGATCACGTTCACCACCCCCTCGGCCGTCTCCAGGCGCCCCCGCACGAGCAGGGCCGGGGCCGTCTGGACCACCCGGCGGTGGTGGGCCCAGCACCCCTTCGACACGACCACGTTCACCAGGCCGGTCTCGTCCTCGAGGTTGAGGAACGTCGTGCCGCCGGCGGTGGCCGGGCGCTGGCGGTGGGTGACCACGCCGCCCACCAGCACGCGGCTGCGATCGGGGCGACCACCCAGCTCGGCGGCGGGCACGACCCCGAGCCGGCGGAGCTCGTCGCGCAGGAAGCGCGTGGGGTGGCCCTCGGGTGAGACGCCCGTGGCCCACAGGTCGGCGATCGACGTCTCGCGGTCGTCCATGCCCGGCAGGGCCGGGGCACGGGCCCCGGTGACGATGCCGGCCAGCCGGTCGGCCGCCCCCTGGGCCACCGCCCCCGCGGCCCAGATCGCCTCCCGCCGGTCCATCCCCTCCGCCCCCGCCGCCGTGGGGAGCGACCCGAACGCCCCGGCGGTGGCCAGCGCCTCGAGCTGGGGCAGCGTCAGGTCGTGGGCCCGGGCCACCGCCTCCATGTCGGCGTAGGGCCGCCCGTCTGCGATGCGCTCGGCCAGGTCGTCGCCGATCCCCCGCACCGAGCCGATGCCCAAGCGGATCGCCAGCCCGCCGGCGCTGGTGGGGCACGGCTCGAGCGTGGCCCCGGCGGCCGAGGCGTTGAGGTCGGGGGTGCGCACCTCCACCCCGTGGCGGCGGGCGTCCTGGACCAGCGTGTGCGGCGAGTAGAAGCCCATGGGCTGGGCGTTGAGCAGCCCGGCGCAGAACGCCGCCGGGTGGTGCAGCTTGAACCAGGACGACGCGTAGACGAGGTAGGCGAAGCTCACCGAGTGGCTCTCGGGGAAGCCGAAGTTCGCGAAGGCGGCGAGCTTGGCGTAGATCTCCTCGGCCACCGGCCCGGTGATCCCCCGCTCGGCCATGCCGTCCATGAGCCGGCGGCGCAGCCGCTCCATCCGCTCGGCCGAGCGCTTCGAGCCCATGGCCTGGCGCAGCTGGTCGGCCTCGCCCGGCGAGAACCCGGCGACGTCGATGGCCATCTGCATGAGCTGCTCCTGGAACAACGGGATGCCGAGCGTCTTCTTCAGCGCCGGCTCCAGCAGCGGGTGCAGGTAGGTGACCGGCTCCTTGCCGTTGCGCCGGCGGATGTAGGGGTGGACCGACCCACCCTGGATCGGCCCGGGGCGGATCAGCGCGACCTCCACGACGAGGTCGTAGAACACCCGCGGCCGCAGGCGCGGCAGGGTGGCCATCTGGGCGCGGGACTCCACCTGGAAGACGCCGATGGAGTCGGCCTTGCACAACATGTCGTAGACGGCGTCGTCCTGGGGGATGGTGGCCAGGTCGACCCGGGTCCCGGTGTGGGCCTCCACCAGGTCGACCATGTGGTGCAGCGCGGTGAGCATGCCCAGGCCGAGCAGGTCGAACTTCACCAGGCCCGCCGCCGCGCAGTCGTCCTTGTCCCACTGCAGGACGCTGCGGTCCTCCATGCGGCCCCACTCCACCGGGCACACCTCGATCACCGGGCGGTCGCACAGGACCATGCCGCCCGAGTGGATGCCGAGGTGGCGGGGGAAGTGCTCGACCTCGGCGGCCAGCTCGAGGACCTCGACGGGGATGTCGTGGTCGAGCCCGGCGCCGGGGATGGCCCACGCGTCGGCCTCGCCGTCGGGGGTCGGCAGGCCGTCGGGCAGCGACTGGCGCCCCTGCCCCGGGCCGCGGCGGGCGCCCCGGCCGCCGCCCGCACCGGTGCCGACGCCACCCCCACCGGCGCCGCCCGGGGCGGGGACGACGACGGGCCGGCGGTGGTGGGCCGTGCCCCGGGGCGGCTTCACGCCAGCGCCCGGCCCGCTGCCGGGGTGGTCCGCCGCCTCGTGGGGCGAGGCGCTGATCACCCGACGCCGGGCGGCCACGCCGGGGCGGTCGGCGAGGTCGTCGGGGTGGTCGAAGATCCCGGCGGGCCCGGTGGGGACGGCGGGCCCGGCCGGGCCCTCGGCGGCCACCGCGGCGGCCCCCGGGCGCTCGTCGACCCAGCCCGGGTGGCGGGGCCGGCGCACCTCGGTCGAGGTGGGCGACCCCGGCGTGGGCGCCACCGGCGGCGCCACCGGCGTGCCGTCGAGGTTGCCCCGGATCCCCTTCCAGGGGTCGAGCTGCTTGGACCAGGCATCCTGCTGGCCGGGGTCGGCGCCGAGGGCCTTGGCCATGTCCCGCACCGCCGAGCGGGAGCGGTAGGTGATCACGTTGGCCACCTGGGCCGCGTAGTGGCGCCCGTAGCGCTCGTAGACGTACTGGATGACCTCCTCGCGCCGACCGCTCTCGATGTCGAGGTCGATGTCGGGCGGGCCGTCGCGCTCGGGCGAGAGGAACCGCTCGAAGAGCAGGCCCAGCTTCACGGCGTCGGCCTTGGTGATGCCGAGGGCGTAGCAGGCCGCGCTGTTGGCGGCCGACCCCCGCCCCTGGCAGTAGATGTCCTCCCGCTCGCAGAACCGGACGATGTCCCACACGATCAGGAAGTAGCCGGGGAACCCGAGCGCCTCGATGACCTCGAGCTCGTGGTCGAGCTGCACCCAGGCCCGGGCGCCGAACGAGCGGTCCCCCGGCTCGGCGTCGGGCCGGGGCCCGTAGCGGTCGGGCCGCGACGCCCCCTCGGTCACGAGCCGGCGGAGGAACGCCATCTCGTCGAGCCCGTCGGGGCACGGGTACGGCGGCAGGTTCGGCGCCACCAGCCGCAGGTCGAACGCGCACGACCGCCCGAGGGCGGCGGCGGCCTCGACCACGCCCGGGTAGCGGGCGAAGCGGCGGGCCTGCTCGGCGCCGGAGCGGAGGTGGGCGCCGCCCCCGCCCGGCAGCCAGCCGTCGAGGTCGGCCAGGCTGCGCCGCGACCGCACCGCGGCGAGCGCCGCGGCCAGGTGGCGGCGCGACGGCACCGCGTAGTGCACGTTGTTCGTGGCCACCAGGCCCACGCCCCGGCGCACGGCCAGGTCGGCCAGGGCGTCGTTGCGGGCGCCGTCGAGGGGGTCGCCGTGGTCCCACAGCTCGACGTGGACGTGCTCGCGGCCGAACGCGTCGACCAGGTGGTCGAGGGCCCGACCGGCCGCGGCGGGGCCCTCGCGCTCCAGGGCCACCGCCAGTGGGCCCTTGCGGCACCCGGTGAGCACCGCCCACGTGCCCGACGCCAGCTCGGCCAGCTCGCCCAGCCCGATCCGGGGCGCCCCCTTCTGCCCGGCCAGCTGGGCGGTGCTGGCGGCCCGGGCCAGCGTGGCGTAGCCCGCCGGGTCGCGTGCCAGGAGCACGAGGTGCTCCCCGGGCGGGTCGGGCTCGCCCATCGGGGGCAGCACCGGGCCGTCGAGGGTCAGCTCGGCGCCGAACACCGTCGGCAGGCCCACCGCCCGGGCCGCCTCGGCGAAGCGGACCACGCCGTAGAAGCCGTCGTGGTCGGTGACCGCCAGCGCCTCCAGGCCCAGGCGGGCCGCCTCCTCGGCCAGCTCCTCGGGGTGCGAGGCGCCGTCGAGGAAGCTGAAGTTCGAGTGGCAGTGCAGCTCGGCGTAGGCGACGTCGCCCCGGTGCCACGAGAGGTCGGGCGGGGGGTCGTAGGCGGCGCGCTTGCGGGACCACGCCGGGCTGTCGCCGCCGTCGGCCCACGACGGCGGGTCGGCGGGCGCGGCCGGCCCGTCGCCCAGCCGCTGCTCGAGCTCCGACCACGGCACCGGGGGGTTGCGCCATCCCACCCGGCCACCCTGGCACCGAACAGGCGTTCGATCAAGGCGGCCGGCGGGCGCTCACCCGACCGGGCGCACGGCTCAGCCCGGAGCACCCTCGCGCAGCCGGGAGCCGGGCTGGTAGTTGACCCCGGCGGTCTCGTCGACCCTGGCCAGGAGCGCCACGCACGGGGGCTCGAGCCGCTCGGCGAAGGCCACCGAGCGCTCGAGGCCGAGCAGGGCCCACGGCAGGGCCGTCCGCTCGTCGGTCTCGTCCTCGATGCGCTGGCGCAGCGCCAGCCCGGCCGCGGTGGCGTCGCGGCCTTCGGCCAGGCCCTTGGCCGCCAACGAGGCCCACGCCGCGTCGATCTCCTCGGCCGACGACCCGCGCGACTTCGGCAGCCAGTCGTCGGCGTACCCGAGCCACGAGTTGTGCAGCAGCGACACCTCGATCCCGCTCAGCCCCGCCGCGGCGACGATCGCCCAGTGCGTGTCGCCCCGCCACTCCCGAAGGCAGTTGACCGCGTGCCAGCCGCTGAGCAGCGGGTCGGCCGGGCGGGGCACGGCGAGGTGCGACGCGTAGAAGACCCGTCCGACGGCGGGGAGCTGGTCGACGACGGCCCACAGGTGCGGGCCGAGCTGCTCGAGCGGCTCCACGATGTCGGGGGCGAACTGCCGGAGCCCCTCCTCGACCGCCTCGTCGCGCGCCTGCCAGCACGCCTCGAACGTCGTGCCCGCAGCCACGCACTCGAACGCCAGGGCGATCCCGATCGGGCTGATCGACCCGAAGGCGGCGGCCACGGCCTCGGGCCCGGCCGGTGCGAGCGGCGCGCCGCGGGCCGCGATGTAGCCGAGCGGGTCGGGGACGCCGAGGGCCGCCAGGCGCTCCTTGGCCCCCGGGTCGAAGAAGATCCAGCCGATGGTCGTCTGCACCGACCGGGCGTTGCGGCGGGCGATCGCCACCCAGTCGACATCGTTCTGGTCAGCGGCGGTGTCGGTCACGCCCCGAATCGTGGCACCCGGCGCTCAGCGGTGCCGCCGGTCGGCCACCAGCCGCCGGGCCTCGGCCACCCGGGCCGCGTCGGTGGGGTCGAGCACCCGGTCGGCCAGCTTGGCCAGGTCCGCCTCCCAGCCGCCGAGCACCTCGTCGGCCCGAGCGGCGGCCGCCGGCCGGCGATCCCCGCCGCCGGCACCGTCGGCGTCGCCACCGGCCATGGCGTCGAGCCACCACAGGTCCCGCTCGAGCAGGGCCAGCCGGTGCTCCACCTCGGTCCAGCGGGCCACCACCAGGGGGAGGCGGTCGCTCTTCGCGGTCGGGTACGACGTGGCCGCCACCAGCTCGTGGGGCTCCATGCGGAAGAGACCGGCGAGGATGGCCACGGTGCGCTCCGACGGCGTGTTGAGGTCGGTCTCGAGGTGCGAGACCGCCACCCGGGAGATGCCCAGGCGGTCCGCGAGCTGCTGCTGGGTCCACCCGCGCTCGGCGCGCAGCACCGAGATGCGCTGGCCGAGCGAGTCGCGAGCCGGTGGGCGCCCCGGCCACGTCGGTTCCCAGGCGTCGAGCGCCACGCCGACCTCCTCGGATCGTGCCAACCCAGTTGACAGACGGTCGAGCGGGCGGCGGCTACAACGGTAGCCATGACCAAGCGTGCGCTCATCACCGGGATCACCGGCCAGGACGGCTCCTACCTCGCCGAGCTGCTGCTCTCGAAGGGCTACGAGGTGATCGGCATGGTCCGCCGGTCCTCCACGGTGAACTTCGAGCGCATCGCGCACATCCAGGACAAGGTCACGTTCGTCCCCGGCGACCTCCTCGACGAGGTCTCGATGATCCACATCCTCCAGGAGCACCGCCCGCAGGAGGTGTACAACCTGGCGGCCCAGTCGTTCGTGCAGACGAGCTTCAGCCAGCCCGTCCTCACCGGCGAGATCACCGGCCTCGGCGTCACGCGCATCCTCGACGCCATCCGCCTCGTGGACCCGGAGATCCGCTTCTACCAGGCGTCGTCGAGCGAGATGTTCGGCAAGGTCCAGGCCGTCCCCCAGGCCGAGGACACCCCGC
>DATAGR010000645.1:0-2104 GCA_036263575.1 Aquihabitans sp.
CTACGGCATCAAGGGCTTCACGCTCTCGATGATCGAGGCCGCCATCGAGGTCACCGACGGCTCGATCGGCGTCGACGAGATCGACCAGATCATGGCGTCGGGCCGGACGATGCTCGAGCACCCCGTCGACCTGCTCGACGGCGTCGACGAGACGATCACCGACCTCGCCGAGGCCGGCTACCGGCTCCTGATGATCACCAAGGGCGACCTGCACCACCAGGAGCGCAAGATCGCGGCGTCGGGCCTGGCCGACCGCTTCGAGCGGCTCGAGATCGTGGCCGAGAAGGACCCGCTCACGTACAAGCGGGTCATCGAGTCGACCGGCGTGGCGCCGGAGGCCTTCTGCATGGTCGGCAACTCCGTGCGCTCGGACGTGCTGCCCGTGCTGGAGGTCGGCGGCCACGCCGTGCACATCCCGTACCACGTCACCTGGGCCCACGAGCACGCCGACCACGACGGCTCGGTGCCGACGCTGACGTCGATCAGCGAGCTCCCCGCCTGGCTGGCCGACGGCGCCTGAGGGGCCGGCGCCGACGGCGCCTGGGCGAGCAGCTGGGCGAACGGCGCCGACTGCAGCTGGGCGATCGGGCTCAGCGGGCGGCGAGCCAGGGGCCGACGGCCTCCCACCAGGCGACGGGGTTCTCGAGCTGCGGGCTGTGCGCGGCATCGGGCACCACGACGAGGTCGGCGCCGGGGATGGCCTCGGCCAGCCGCCGGGACCCGCCGAGGAAGTCGCGGTCCTGCTCCCCCACCACCACGCGCGTGGGCACGTCGAGGCCGGCCAGCTCCGGGAGGCGATCGGGGCGGCTCGTGAGCTCGAGGGCCATGGCCGCGTACATGGCCGGCGCCGAGGCGCGCAGCTTGGCGTCGCACCACTCGGCGAAGCCGGGCCGGGTGGCCCGGAGGCGCTCCTCGGCGGGCGACCGAGGCGGGGTGGGCAGCTGGTCGATGAGGGCCAGCAGCGCGGGGAGGCCCTGGGTCCGCAGCACCTCGACGCCGAAGGCGACCGTCTCGGCGTCGATGCCCCGCGCCGGGCCGCCGTCGGTGTCCATGAGCACGAGGCGCTCGACGCGCTCGGGGTGCTGCAGGACGAGCTCCTGGGCGATCATCCCGCCCATCGAGTGGCCGAGCAGCGCGAACCGGTCCCAGCCGGCGTGGTCGACCAGGGCCCACAGGTCGGTGGCGAACGTGGCGAGGGAGTAGCTCGCCTCGTCGGCCGGCTGCGAGCTGGCGCCGTGGCCGCGCAGGTCGGGGGCCAGCACCCACCAGCCGTCGTCGGCGAAGCGGCCCATCCAGTCGGCGAAGTCCTCCTTGGCGCCGGTGAACCCGTGCACCAGCAGCAGGGGGCGGCCACCGCGACCGGACTCGGCGACGGCCAGCTCGACGCCGCCGACGTCGACGCGGGCGGTCGCGGCCGCCGCCCCGGCCGCGTCGGCCATCAGTCGCCGCTGTCGGGCAGCATCGACGGGTCGAGCTCGCCGACCTCGGACGGGTCGGGCAGCTCGATCTCGACGGGCTGGTCGAAGTCGTAGAGCTCGACGTCGATGGTGGTCGACACGTCCTCCGCCTCCTCGCCGCCCAGGGCCCCGAGGTCGTAGGTCATCGTGAAGCGGCGGACGTGGCCGTCGCCGTCGATCCAGGCCTCGGCCGGCACGGTGCCCAGGTCGTCCGGGTCGAGGCCGAGGCCCTCGAGCTGCTCGGTGAGGTCCTCGCCGTCCTGGGCCGGTGCCTGCTCGAGCACCTTCGCCATGTCGAGGTCCGCCCGCACGTGGGTGGTGGCGACGCCCCGGACGTCCTCGGTCCCGACCTCCTCGACGGTGCCGGCGCCCTCGAGGAAGGACAGGAACGCCCCGGGGTCGGACGTGGTGCCGCTGCCGAAGCCGCCCGCCGAGTCGAGCTCGCCGGCGGGCAGGGACACCCACTCCTCGTCGCCCTCGCTGATCATCGCGAAGAGGGGCGAGCGCACGTAGACCGTGTCGCCGTCGACGACCATGTCCATCTCGCCGGCCATGGACTCGCCGGTGGGGCCCTCGAACATGCCGATCAGGCTGCCGAGGTCGGTGGTGAGGCGGCCCCGCCGGGCCTCCACGTCGAACTCGCCCTC
>DATAGR010000646.1:0-14587 GCA_036263575.1 Aquihabitans sp.
GCTCGAGCCAGACGGCCGGCACGTCGGTGCCGGGCCGGCGCCCGAGCCAGCGGCGGGCCAGCTCCTCGTCCTCCGGGCGCTGGAGCACGACCACGTCGACGTCGTCGTCGGCCAGCTGCTCGGGCGTGCGCTCCAGGACCGACGCCGGCCAGTCCCAGGTGCGGGCCCGCCCCCGGCCCTCGGGTCCGCGGTCCGGCACCACCGGCACCAGGTAGGTGTGGTCGCCCTGGACGAACGACGTCGTCCACGACCCGTGCACGTGCCAGATGAGGATCCTCACGTCGCGCCCGCCTCGCTGAGCGCCGGACCGGCGAGGGCCGGGTCGCCGACGGGTGGGCCGGCCAAGGCTCGGGTGAGCGAGCGCACGGCCCGCACGACCGCCACCGGGGTCACCGGGTCGAGGCACGGCTGGCCCGGCAGCGGGCAGGTGCGGGCCCGGCACCCGGCGCAGGCGATGTCGAGGTCCCCGAGGAGCACGTGGGGCACGCCCCACGGCGTCCAGCGGTGGGGCGCGACCACCGGCGCGAAGGCGACGGCGACCGGCGTGCCGACGGCGGCGGCGAGGTGGGCCGGACCGGTGTTGCCGGTCACCAGCACGTCGGCGCCCTGGAGCACCCGACCGAGCGCGGCCAGGTCGGTCCGCCCCCGCAGGTCCACCACGGCCGAGCCGCCCGGTACCGGTGCCGCCTCGGCGGCATCGTGCGCCGACCCCGTGACCACCACGGCGTGCCCGTCGGCGAGCAGGGCGTCCACCACCTCGCCCGCCAGCACGGGCGGGATGCTGCGGGCCGGCACCGACGCCGCCGGGTGCACCACGACGTAGCGGTCGGGCAGGGGCAGGTCCAGGGCCGGGAGCGGACGGGTCGCCAGACGGCCGTCGTCACCCGGCGGGAGGTGGTGCCCGAGGGCGCCGGCCACGGCCAGCCCCTGCTCGACCTCGTGGTAGCTCTCGACGTAGGGCAGCCGGTGGTCGAGGAGGGTGCCCGGGAAGTCGACGCTCGTCGCCGCGATGCGCGCCGTGCCCGCCATGCGCAACAGCAGGGCGAGCGGCAGCGGGCTCTGGTGGAACGACGTGAGGATCACGGCGTCGCTGACGGCGAGGGCGGCCAGGCGCGCCACCAGGGCCTCGACCGAGCGGGGGTCGACGGGCGGCGCACCGTCACCCACCCACGGGGCCTCCCACGTGAGGACCTGGTCGACGCCGGGGAGCAGCTCGGCGGCGGCCCGCCCGGCCGGGCCGGCGAGGAAGGTCACCCGATCCGCGCTCGCGGCGACGGCGCGGACCGTGGGCCCGGTGAGCAGCACGTCGCCGGCGTTGTCCAGCCGGGCCACGAGGGCGTGGCCGGTCACCCGACCACCCCACTGGGCCGGCGGACGTCGGCGAGGAGCCGGTCCACGGCGGTCGACAGGTCGGCCACCACCTCGGGGGCGGCCTCGAGCTCCGCCTCGAGGGTCACCGAGGTCGGGACCAGGACGCCGCGGGCCCCGGCCCGGCGCGCCGCCTCGACGTCGGCGCCGATGTCGCCCACCACCGCGCAGCGGTCGGGGGCGACGCCCAGGCGCGCCGCGGCCTCCAGCACCATGCCGGGCTCGGGCTTGCGGCACGCGCAGCCGTCGGCCGGCCCGTGCTCGCACCAGACCATGACGTCGAAGGGGCCCAGCAGCTCGTCGACCCGGCGGTTGACCGCCTCGACCTGGACGGCGTCGAGGATGCCCCGCGCCACGCCGCTCTGGTTGGACACCACACCGACCCGCACGCCCGAGCGGCGCAGGCGCTCGACCGATTCGCGCACCCCCGGCAGGGGGGCGACCAGGTCGGGGTCGCCGTTGTAGGGGACGTCGGCGACGAGGGTCGCGTCCCGGTCGAACAGCACGGCGTCGATGGGTCGGGGCGACCGGCGGGGGGCGAGCCGTCGGGCCCGCACCAGGCCGACCAGCCACCACGCCGTGGCGACCGGCGGCAGCACGGCCGTGGTGGCGAGGAGCCCGGCCACCTCCCGTGGCGTGCGGGGCCCCGGCGCGATGCGGCGGACGGCGAGGTCGACCGTGAGCCCGGTTCCCACCGCGGCGCCGATCGCCGCCACCTCGCGGCGCCCGGCGAGGGCGGCGCCGGCGCCGGCGAGCCAGGCGACCGTCGTGGCCACGTGGGTCCGTCGCCGCCCCCGTGGCGCGTCGGCGCGCTCGCGCCAGCCCGGACCGTGGAGGCGGTCCATCAGCGCGTCGTCGACGTTGCCCTGCTGCTTGGCCAGGCTGACCGTCCACGGCGCCGAGCCGACGGGGTGGTCGACCATGCGCTCGCCGGTGACGATGCGCCACCCGGCGTCCACGATCCGCAGGCCGAGGTCGGCGTCCTCCCGGTACGCCCGGGGGAAGCGCTCGTCGAAGCCGCCGAGCCCGGCCAGGACGCGGCGGCGGTACGCCAGGTCGGCGGTGGCCCACCGGGCGCGCTCGAGGCCGGCGACGTTGCGCGCCCAGTCGGTCGGGCGCCGATCGGCCGGGAGCGGCACCCGGATGCGGCCTTGCGACCCCGCGACGTCGGGGCCGAGGCCCTCCAGGTCGGCGGCCAGGCGCCGGCACCAGTCGGCCGGCACGAGGACGTCGTCGTCGAGGAACGCCACCCACTCGGCGGTGGCTTCGCGCCAGCCGTCGTTGCGCGCCGCTGCGGGGCCTGCGGCCCTGCCGCGCACGACGGTGACCCGTGCCCGCAGGTCCGCCGGGACGGCGGTCAGGTCCAGCTCGGCGCCGTGGGGCCGGTCGTGGACGAGGACCACGCGCGCCGGCGGGGGGCCGTCGCACGTGGCCAGGGCGGTCAGCAGGCGGGCGAGGCTCGGGCGGCCGATGGTGGGGACGACGACGTCGTACGAGCGGGCCATCAGGTGCCCGGCGTGGCGAAGAGCCGTCCCCGTCGGACGAGGAAGGGGCCGAGGGCGAGGGCGTCGATGGGCGCCGAGCCGAAGCACTCGAGCGCATCCCGAGGGTCGTCGACCATGGGGCGCCCGGCGGTGTTGAGCGAGGTGTTGACGACGACGGGGAGGCCGGTGCGGGCCTCGAAGGCCTCCAGGCAGCGGTGGACCAACGGGTTGTCGGACCGGTCGATCGTCTGGATGCGGGCGGTGCCGTCGACGTGCACCACCGCGGGCAGCCGTTCGCGCCAGCCGTCGCGCACCCGGTGGGTGAAGAGCATGTACGGGCTGGGGACCGGGCCGCCCTCGAAGAGGTCCTTGGCCCGTTCGAGCAGGACCATCGGCGCCACCGGGCGGAACTGCTCGCGCCCCTTGACGTCGTTCAGGCGCTCGGTGTTGGCGGCGTGGCCGGGGTGGGCCATGAGGCTGCGGTGGCCGAGGGCGCGGGGCCCGAACTCGGAGCGGCCCTGGAACCAGGCGATCACGGCGTCGTCGGCGAGGAGGTCGGCGACCGCCACGGCGATGTCGTCGGGCCGCTCGTAGGGGACGGCCGCGTCCTGCAACCAGCGCTCGAGCTCGTCGTCGCCCCACCCGGGACCAAGCGAGGCCGACGTCATGGGGGCCACGTCGTCGCCCAGTTCGTGGGCGACCCGGATGGCGGCGCCGAGGGCCGTGCCCGCGTCGCCCGCTGCAGGCTGGACCCACACGTCCTCGAACGGGCCGCGCTCGTAGATCACGCTGTTGGCGACGCAGTTCAGGGCGACGCCGCCGGCGAGCGTCAGCGCCCGCTCGCCCGTGGCGTCGTGGAGCCAGGTCGCCAGCTCGAGGAGGACCTCCTCGAGGCGGGTCTGGACCGTGGACGCCAGGTCGGCGTGGACGGGGTCCAGCGATCCGTCGCCGCGGCCGGGTGGCGCGAACTCGTGCCAGTCCACCGCCTCGGTCACGAACCCGCCGTCGCCGGTCACCCGCATCAGCTCCCGGAACCGATCGAGGTGCCGGGGCTCGCCGTAGGACGCGAGGGCCATCACCTTGTACTCGTCGGAGCTGCGCCGGTACCCCAGGTGGGCGGTGAGCTCCTCGTAGCGCAGCCCCAGCGAGTGGGGCAGGTCGGCGAGGGCGAGCACGTCGAGCTCGGCGCCGCGCGCGTGGCCGGCGAGGAACGAGCCGCGCTCGCCCCGGCCGTCGAGCACCATCACGGCGCTGCGCTCGAACGGCGCCGCCCCGTAGGCCGATGCCGCGTGCGAGACGTGGTGGGGGACGAATCGGATGACCGACGGGTCGAGCCCGGGCAGGGCGGTGGCGATGAAGCGGGGCGCCCGCTCCACGAACAGCGTCCGGAGCCCCTCCCACTCGTGGTCGGTGAGCGTGCCGTCCGATCCGACCATGGCGAGCGAGGGGTCGTAGGAGTAGCCGACGGCGTCGACGTCCGCGGGCGTGAGGCCGGCTTGGCGCAGGCAGAAGCGGGCGGCCGCCTCCGGCACCTCCCACGTGGAGAACGGCACCGGGACCTTGCCGTGCTTGCGCCGGCTGAAGCGCTCCTCCTCGGCGGCGGCGACGATCTCGCCGTCGACGACGAGCGCGGCGGCGGGGTCGTGGAAGACGGCGTTGATCCCCAGGACGGTCGCCATGCTGGCCTCCGGCGTCGGCTCGTTTCGGAGCCTGCTGACTTCCCGCGGGCGGGTGAAGCAAACGACCGCGGTGCAACTACCTTCTCCCGGCCGGCACCTGAACACGGCCCGTGACGACTGCGTCAGCGACCGGTAGGGTCGCCCCCGTGGGGGCCCGGGGGGAGCAGCACCGCGTCGCGTTGTCGACGGCGGGATCCGGCGCGTCGTCGCGCTCGCACCGATCGCCGCGTCGGGCGGTCGAGGCGGACCGCCCGAGGAGGGGCTGGCGCCGCCAGTCCACGTCCATGGCCCAGCGCAGCGTGATCGGCGTCGTGACCGTGGTCGCCGCCGGGCTCGGTGCCCTGGCCGACACGGCCCCCACCGGGCTGGCCACGATCGATGCCGTGGAGCGCGCCGGCTTCGCGGCCCTCGTCGTCCTGGCCGGCAGCACGGCCCGGCGGTGGGCGATGGTGGTCGGGCCCGTCGTCGTGGCCGTCGCCGGCGACGGCTGGTACGTGCTCGCAGGGTTCGCCGGCATCGCCCTCACCGGCGTCCTCGTGGCCCAGGACCGGCGGAGCCGGGTGCTCGGCGCCGTCACGGGCGGCCTGGTCGCCGTCGGCGTGCTGCACCTCGGCGACCACGGTCGCGGCCTCGGCGCCGTGCTGGCCCTGGCCGCAGCGGCACCCGTGCTGGCGTCGGGCTACGCGAACGCCCCCCGCCTCCGCCGTCGCCGGGTGCGCCTGGCGGTGGCCGTGGTCGTGGGGGCGGTCTGCGTCGTCCTGACCGGCGTCGCCGCGCTCGGGATCCAGGCCCGCCACGAGCTGTCGGGAGCCGTCGCTGCGACGAGCGCCGGCGTCCGAGCCGCCGAGCGGGGCGAGCAGCTCGAGGCGGAGGCGCACTTCCTCGCCGCCGCCGATGCGTTCGACGACGCCGAGGCCCGCTTCGACGTCCCCTGGTCGCGCCTGGTGGACGTGGTGCCGGTGGCCAGCCAGAACCTGCGCGCCGTCCGGCAGGCGGCGGCCGAGGGGTCCGAGATCAGCGCGGTGGCCGCCCGCAACGCCGGCCGGGTCGACTACGACCGCCTGGCGCTCCCGCGCGGCGGCGTCGACCTCGACGTGCTCCGGGCCTTCGAGGGACCGGTCGCCGATGCGCACGGCGCCCTGCGGGCCTCGGCCGCCTCGCTGGCCGAGATCGACTCGCCGCTGCTGGTGGGGCCCATCGCCAGCCGGGTCCGCGAGTTCCGCGGACGCGTCGACGCCTACCGGCGCGAGCTCGCCCTCGTCGAGCTCGGCGTGACGTCCGCACGACCCATCCTGGGCGGCGAGGGCGAGCGCCGGTACCTCGTGCTGCTCGGCAACCCGGCCGAGGCGCGCGACCTCGGCGGCCACATCGGCAACTGGGCCGAGCTCACCCTCGATCGAGGTCGGATCGACCTGGTCGAGGTCGGCGAGCCGGCGGACCTGGCCCTGCCCCCGTCGGACGCGCCGAGCGACCACCCGGCGGGCCTGCTCGACCTGGAGCCACGGCGCTACCCGCAGAACTGGGGCGGTGACCCGGACCTGGCGACGGTCGCCCGGTTGAGCGCGGAGCTCTTCGTCGAGCGCACCGGCCGGACGCTCGACGGCGTCCTCTACGCCGACCCCCGGGCGTTCGCCGCGTTCGTCGCGCTGACCGGGCCGGTGCCGGTGCCCGGGCTCGACCCGCCGACGGTGCTCACCTCGGCGGACGCCGAGAAGTTCCTCGTGGCCGACCAGTTCGAGCGCTTCGACACCGAGGGCGACGCCAACGACGGCGTCTCGCAGCTCGTGGAGGACGTCTTCGACGAGCTCACCGGGACGCAGCTCCCCCGTCCGCAGCGGCTCGCCACCCTGTTCGCACCCCTCGTCGACGAGGGCCGGTTCTCGTTCTTCTCGCTCCACGACGAGGACCACGCGCTGCTCGACCGCCTCGGCATGGAGGGGCGGGTGCCCGACCCGGGCGACGGCGACCTCCTCGGCATCGTCACCCGCAACGCCAACCCGTCGAAGATCGATGCCTATCTGCGCCGGGACGCGACGGCCGAGGTCCGGTGGGACCCGGCGACCGGCGCCGTGTCGACCGATCTCACCATCCGCCTCACGAACCTGGCGCCCAGCGGGGGCCTGGACCCCGTCGTCTCGGGCAACGCCCTCGGGCTCCCGCCGGGCACCAACGCGATGGACCTCGCGGTGCTCACCCCGCTGGAGCTGGCGTCGGTCACGATCGACGGCGAGGCGACGGGCGCCCGCCCGGTCTGGGACGGTCGCCACTGGCGCCACACGGTGCGCGTCACCATCCCGCCCGGCGGCGAGCGGACGGTCCGCTTCGGCCTCGAGGGTTCGGTCGCGCCCGGACCGGTGCACCGCCTGGCCGTCGTCGGCCAGCCCCTCGTCAACGACGGCACGGTGCGCATCCACGTCCGACCCTCCGACGGCGCCGTCGCGAGCGGGGACGGCGTGGCGGCGGACCGCCGAGGTGGCGCGACGGCGTCGGTGCCTTCGGATCGCGACCGCACGCTGACGTTCGCCATCGACGCCGCGTGACAACCCTGGAGGCGACCGCTACGGTCCGTGCCAACGACCCTGGGGGGGGATCCATGGATGCACGCGATCGCGTGGCTCGTCGCCACGTCACGATCACCGTCGCCGCCGGGCTGGTGGCGCTGCTGCTCGCCGTGGCGGGGGCTGCGGCCCCGGCATCGGCTGGGGAGACGAGCGACAAGAACCAGCCGGCCTACTGGGCCGGCCTGGGCTACGGGACCTGCGAGAAGGTCGAGGGCCCGGGCACGCCGTACGAGCTCGGCGCCGCGCCCGCCGGCAGCGCGTGGTCGCTGCTCGTCGTGAAGGCCGGGTCGGAGAGCTCCACCTACGACCCCCACGCCGAGTACCACAACCCCCCGGCCGGGGCGTACCACCACCCGTCCGGCAAGGCCATCTCGCACATCATCCGGTGCCACCGGCCCGGGGCGGGCACGACCACCACGGTGACCCCGACGACGATCAAGGACTGCGGGAGCTACGCCCCCAGCCGCTTGGCGCTCGACCAGGCGTCGGCGGAGCCGGGTCAGACCGTCACGATCACCGGCGTGGCCGGCGGCAGCGACACGCTGACGTTCGCCATCTCCGGGACGGGCGTCAGCACCGTCGACCTGGGCTCGGTGGTCACGGACCCCGACGGGTCCTTCGCCAAGGACCTCGTGATCCCCGACGCATACCCGGCGGGCACCTACACCATCAAGGTCCGCTCCGCCCGGTGCAACCTGACCCGGTCGATCACCATCGTGACCCAGTCGGTCGATCGCAGCGGCTGCGGCTCGGGCAACCCGCTCGTCCTGGTGCGCGGTGCGGCGACCTCCTGGAAGCTCATCTCGGGCACGCCCCCGTTCAACCAGTCGAAGCCCATCAAGCTGACGCTCGTCCGACGTGACGCCGGGGCCGCCTCCACGGTCCTGTACTCCGGCGCCTGGCCGGCCGGCGGCACCCGGACCATCACGGTGCCCGCAGCCACGCCCGCCGACCGCTACTTCCTGATCCAGAGCGGCAGCCAACAGGGCAACAACCGGGCTCGCAGCGAGTCGTGCCCGATCCGCGTGGCCGAGCAGTCGGCACCCATCGGCAACGTCCGGGCCCAGGACGGTGGGGTGGACGACGGCGTCCGGGTCGCGCTCGGCCTGACGTTCGGCGCCGCCGTGCTGGTCGGCCTGCGCCAGAGCCGCCGCACCACGCGGCGGCGGCGTCACGCCTCGTCGCACCTGCGGTGATCTGGGGGTCCAGCGGCCCCGGCCGTCCGGCCGGCGGCGCGGGCTACCGTTCGCAGCCGTGGACGACCACCCCAACCTGGACCTGCGGGTCGAGCGCACCGACGACGGCGTCACCATCCACGTCGCCGGCTCCATCGACATCTCCACCGCCCCGCAGCTGGCCGAGGTGGTCGATGCCGAGATCGGGGCCGGCGCACCCAAGATCGTGCTCGACGGCACCGACCTGGAGTTCATGGACTCCACCGGCATCAGCGTGCTGGTGAAGGCGTGGCAGGCGATGCAGGGGCGGGCGACCATGCCGGTCGTGGTCAGGAACCTCCGCCCGAGCGTGATCCACATCCTCGAGGTGTGCGGCATCCACTCCCTCGTGACCGAGTAGCCGGGGGCGTCAGGCGCGTCGACCGTCAGGGCGCGTCGGGTGCCCGCTCCTCGGGCCGAGCGCTCTTCGGGTCGTCGGGGGAGACGCCGTCGGGCGGGTCGGCGCTGATCTCGTGGGGGCCCACGGACGGGCGGCCGCCGTCGCCGGGCTGGTGGACGTCGATGCTGGGCACGTCATCGTCGCCGTCCTCGGGTGGGCTGGCACCGGTCAGCTCGGACATCGGTTCCTCCTCTCCGGCCGAGGCCGGGGCTGGCGTGGATCAGGCGGGCCTGGAGATGACGGCGGCGTAGTCACCCACGCCGAGGAGCGACGATCCCTCGATCGCCCGCTCGCCGACGCCGAGCTTCAGCACGCGCCCCGAGTCGCCGTCGATGAGGAGGTCGCCGAGCACGCCGATCTCGTCGCCGGCCTCGGTGAGGACGCGCTTGCCGATCGGCTCCAGGTCCCCCGCAGCGCCGCGCTCCTCCAACGGCCCCGAGGGCGCGCGCAGCGCCGCCCTCGACTCGATCGTGATCGCGTCGGCGCCCACGGCCTTGATCGACGCCCACGGCAGGAAGGTCTCCGGGCCGTCGGCCTTGCCGAGCACGATGCCGGCGACCTGGGCCGACGCCGGGTCGACCACCAGGCGTTCGACGCGGCCGACGGTGACCGCAGCCGAGATGTCCATCACCGAGCGGTGCTCGAGGTCGGTCGCCTTGACGTCCATCAGGCCTCCAGGGTCTTGCGGTAGGCGTCGACGGCCCCGCCGAAGGCGGAGAAGTCGGCGCTGGCGTGGTCCCTGGCCGCCGCCGGGACCACGATCGCCTCGCCGGAGATGGCGATCGCCTGCGGCAGCGGCAGGTAGACGTGTTGGCCCTCGTCGCCGAGCGCCGCCGAGCCCTCGATCTCGAAGCCGACGATGTCGCCGTCGCCGCCCTGGATCGACGCGACGACGTCGACGACGGTGCCGAGCTCGGTGCCGTCGTCGGTCACGACGCGATCGCCGAGCACGTCGTCGCCGACGTCGGCGAGCACGTCCTCGGCGGCGAAGGCGTCGTGGCTGGAGATCATCACGGCGTCACCGCCGACGGCGAGGACGCCGGCGATCGGGAGGACCCGCTTCTGCGGGCCGCCGAGCAGCCCCGGCTTGCGCAGGGTGAAGCCGGTGATGCCGCCGACGGTCTTGTCGAAGACGACGTCCTTGACCTCGAGGGCGCGGTCGCCGCCGAGGGTCACGACCGGCATGCCCGTGAGGGTCGATGCCCGCACCAGGCGGAGGGTGGTCCGGCCCGACGCGTCGGTGGCGGTCATCGGCAGCCGGGTGGGCGCCGAGGGCGTGGGGTCGCCGGGTCCCATGGGGACCGACATCAGGAGTCCGTCCGACGGCGCGACGAGGGCTTGGTGCCGGCGATGACGCCGCCGGCGCGGCGCCGCTGCTGGACGACGACGAGGGCGATCGCCACCACGAGCAGCAGCAGGATGATCAGGACGAGCGGTTCCACGTGGGGTCCTCGGGACGGGTGCAGGGCGGGACGTCGCTGCGGGCGAGCGACGTCGAGCGGCGCTGGCGGCGGGGAGCACCCGAGGGGCGGACGGCAGCACGCTCGTGTCCGGCGCGTACCCGGTCACCTGGTCCGGGCAGAACCGCACGGGTCGGCCGGCCGTGCGCCGGCCTCTCACGGTGGGCCGATGTTTTGACAATGGTTCCCATTCGGAGGACCATGCCGGCATGCCGTCGTCCCCCGGTCGTCCCGCCCGCACCGCCTCCACCGGCCTGGTCGTCGTGGCGCTCGCCGCGCTGCTCGCCGCCTGCGGCTCGGGCGACGGCGAGGCGGGCGGATCGGCTGGCAGGCTCCGCGTGCAGGCATCCTTCTACCCGCTCCAGTGGATGGCGGAGGGCGTGGGTGGCAACCTCGTCGAGGTGTCGAACCTGACCGACGCGGGCACCGAGCCCCACGACCTCGAGCTCAGCCCCGACGACGTCGCCGCCCTGGCCGACGCCGACGTGGTCGCGTACCTCGCCGGTTTCCAGCCCGCGGTCGACGACGCCGTGGCCGGCTCCGATGCCACCGCGTTCGACGCCGCCGAGGCCACCGACCTGGGCCTCACCTACACCCCCATCGAGGAGGGCGAGCAGCACGACGACGAGGCCGGCGCCACCGACCCCCACTTCTGGCTCGACCCCGTGCGCTTCGCCGAGGTCACCGAGGCGTTCGCCGCCGCGCTGGCCGAGGAGGACCCCGACAACGCCTCGACCTACGAGCGCAACGCCGCCGAGGTCGTCGAATCGCTGGAGGCGTTGGACGCAGAGCTCGAGGCCGGCCTCGCCGACTGCGCCAGGCGGGACCTCGTCACCAGCCACAACGCGTTCGGCTACCTCGCCGACCGCTACGGGTTCGAGCAGGTCGGCATCACCGGCATCACGCCCGAGGCCGAGCCGTCGGCCGGGCAGCTCGCCGAGGTCAGCGACTTCGTCCGGGCCAACGACGTGCGCACCATCTACTTCGAGACGCTGGTGAGCCCCGACGTCGCCGAGACCGTCGCCTCCGAGGCCGGCGCCCGGACGGCGGTCCTCGACCCGATCGAGGGCCTCGGCGACGACAGCGAGGGCGACGACTACCTGGAGATCATGCGGGCGAACCTGGCGAGCCTCCGCGAGGGCCAGCCCTGTCCGTGACGCCGGTGGCCGCGCCTGCGGCCATCGAGCTGGAGGGGGCCGACATCGGCTACGAGGGGCGGCCGGTCATCGCCGGCCTCGACCTCCGCGTCGGGCTGGGCGAGGTGGTCGGCATCCTCGGCCCCAACGGCTCGGGGAAGTCGACCCTGATCCGGGGCCTGCTCGGGCTGGCCCCCGTCCAGCGGGGTCGCGTCGCCCTGTTCGGCACCGACCGCCGCCACTTCCACGAGTGGCACCGGGTCGGGTACGTCCCCCAGCGCCAGACCGTGGTCGGCGGCATCCCGTCGACGGTGCGAGAGGTCGTGGCCTCCGGCCGGCTCCGGCGACTGCGGCCCTTCGCCCGCACCGGCGCAGCCGACCGGGCCGCCGTCGACGCCGCCATCGAGGTGGTCGGCCTGGCGGACAAGGCGCGCGCCTCGCTGGCCACGCTGTCGGGCGGCCAGCAGCGGCGGGCCCTGATCGCCCGCGCCCTCGCGTCGACCCCCGACCTGCTGGTGCTCGACGAACCCACCGCCGGCGTGGACAGCGCCAACCAGCAGGTGCTCGCCGACATCCTGGCCGACCGTGCCGCGCACGGCGCCACCATCCTCCTCATCACCCACGAGCTCGGGCCGGCGGCGCCGGTGGTCACCCGGACGCTCGTGCTGCGCGCCGGCGAGATCGTGCACGACGGGCCGGCGGCCGGCGCACCCGACGAGCACGACGACGAGTGGCACCACCACCACGGCGGCCCACCCGAGCGGCGGCCGGGGCTCGGGCTCGAGGGCATCGGCACCTGATGGAGCTCGAGATCCTGCAGTACGACTTCATGCGCCGCGCCCTGCTGGCCGCGGTGCTCATCGGCCTCACCGCGCCGTCGGTCGGCATCTACCTCGTCCAGCGACGGCTCGCCCTCGTCGGCGACGGGCTCGGCCACGTCGCCCTGACCGGCGTCGCCGTGGGTCTCGTGACGTCTCGCTCGCCGGTGCTCACGGCGCTGGTGGCCGCCGCGCTGGGCGCCATCGCCATCGAGCTGGTGCGGGCCCGAGGGCGGACCAGCGGCGACGTCGCCCTCGCCGTGCTCTTCTACGGCGGCATCGCCGGCGGCGTCGTCATCGTCTCGCAGGCGCCGGCGGGGACCAGCGCCAACCTCGACGCCTACCTGTTCGGGGCCATCACCACCACGACGACGTCGGACCTCTGGACCTTCGTGGTCCTCTCGGTGGCCGTGCTCGCCGTCACCATCGGCCTCGGCCGGTACCTGTTCGCCATCAGCGACGACGAGGAGCACGCCCGCGCCTCCGGCCTCCCCGTGCTCCGCCTCAACGTGCTCCTCGCCGTGGTGACCGCCGTGACCGTCGTGGTGTCGATGCGGGTCGTGGGGCTGCTCCTGATCAGCGCCCTCATGGTCATCCCCATCGCCACCGCCCAGCTCGTGGCCCGGAGCTTCCGCAGCACCCTCGTGCTGGCCACCGTGCTGGGCACCGCCGCCTCGGTCACCGGCGTGACCACGTCCTTCTACGCCGACACCCCCTCCGGCGGCACGATCGTCCTGGTCGCGATCGCCGCCTTCGTCGTCGTCGCCCTCGCCGCCGGCCTCCGCGGCCGGGCCACCCGCCGCCGACCGGCGCACACCAGCTGATCGCGTTCCGAACCGGACTGCGGGCGTCGCGCTCAGGGGGTGGGGACGACGGTGTTCTGGGCCGCGACGATGCGCCAGGCCCCGTCCTCGAGCCTCCACACGTACGACGGCAGCCCCTCGCCCGTCGTCCGGCCCTCGCCGTCCCGGTACGTCTGCCGCACGCCCGTCAGCACCACGCCGGGTGCGAGCACGCTGGCGTGCTCGACGCGGTAGTCCACCGACCCGTCGGCGAAGGCACCGGGCAGCACGGTGCGGGTGAACGCGGCGATCTCCTCGATCCCCACCAGGCGGGCACCGCCGCCGGTCACCCACACCGCGGTGCTGGCGAGCAGCGCGAGGAACCCGTCGACGTCCTCGGCGCGCTGCGATCGCTCGAGCTCCGCCACGCGCCCGACGAGGGCATCCAGGATCTCGCTCGGGACCGTCTGATCGGCCTCGGTCGTCATGCGAGGGACCGTAGGACCTAAGGGGAACTCGAGGTCAAGGCGCACGTCTGCCCATCGGTGCGTGCCCGGGGCGGGGATCGAACCCGCACGGCGCCGAAGCGCCGGAGGGGTTTAAGCCCTCCGCGTCTGCCAGTTCCGCCACCCGGGCGGATGACCGGCGCCAAGGGTAGGCGGGACCCGGCTCAGGCAGCCGCCCGACCGCCCGGCGCGCCGACCACGGCCTCCCAGAGGTGCGTGCGGACCCGGGTGGCCTCGGCGCCGTCCAGGTCGTTGACGACCACGATGCCCTCGATCAGGTCTGCGATCACCGCCTGGTACGGCCGGCCCTTCACCACCACCGACACCGTGGCCACGCCATCGGCCCGGCGACGCATGGTCCGCTCCGCGCCCGGCACCTTGGGCGGGCTCCGGAAGCCCGGCACGACCAGGCCGCGAGCTCGCGCCGCGCCCCCGAGGGTGCGCACGGTGGCGGCGAACTGCAACGACGGCGATTCCATACGCCGACATCATCTCCAGGGGGTCTGACACCCAGCCGCCACCGGCACCCGGCCGCCTCACCCTCCCGCCGTAACCTGCGGCCATCGCCACGGCCGTCCCACCCGAGCTCACGCCGGTCCAGCAGCGGACCCTCGCCGAGCTCGGCGCGCCCGACGCGGCGCGCCCCACGTTCGGCACCGAGCTGGGTCGGCGCCTGCGCCACGACCTCGAGGCCGGCCTCCGCCCCGTGCTCGACGACCTGGCGCCCGACGAGGACCTCCAGCTCTCCAAGCACCTGCTGGCCCGGATCCACGGCTGCGAGGCCCGCCTCCTCGCCGAGGACGTGGCCGGCGACGGCTTCACCGTCACCGTGCCCATCGCCCGCGGCACGATCGCCCACAAGGCGGTCGAGCTCGGCATCCACTGGCCGGGCGAGCCGCTGCCGCTCGCCCTGGTCGACGAGGCCATGGCCAGCCTGGCCGCCACCGACCACTGGCTCACCGACTTCCTCCAGACCTGCACCGATGCCCAGCGCGCCGAGCTGCGGAGCGCGGCGGGCGACCGGGTGTCGAAGTTCTTCGAGTGCTTCCCGAAGCTCGCCCCCCGCTGGCGCCCCGTCACCGAGAGCACCCAGATCGTCGACCTGGTGGGGGGTCGCGTCCGGCTGCGCGGCAAGGTCGACCTCACCCTGGGCGTCGCGCGCGGCACCACCGCCGGCAA
>DATAGR010000647.1:0-5134 GCA_036263575.1 Aquihabitans sp.
ATCGCGGCCGGCTACCAGTAGCGGTCAGCGCAGGGGGAAGCCGACGATCGCCTCGAGCTCGGCGAGGGCGACCGCGGGGTCGCCGACCTTGATCGTCGTCATCCCCATGGCGCGCGCCGGCTTGAGGTTGATGCCGAGGTCGTCGAGGAACACCGCCTCGTGGGGCTCGATGCCGAGGCGCTGGCAGGCGATCTCGTAGAACTCGGGGTCGGGCTTGCGCACGCCGACGACGCTCGACTCCACCACGGCGTCGAACAGGGCGACGATCTCCGCCACCTCGGGGTTGGCCTCGAGGCCGGTGACGTTGTTGGTGAGGAGCGCGGTCTTGAGGCGCTCGCCGCAGCGGCGCACCGCCTCGACCATCTCCGGGCGCACGTCGCCGGCCAGCAGCCCGAGGACGTCCCAGCCCGGCACGCGGTGGCCGAGGGTGGCGGACTCCGCCTCGAACGCGGCGGCGAAGCCCTCGAGGTCGAGCTCGCTGCGCTCGAGGCGCGCCCACGCGTTGGCGTCGGGATCGGTCGCGTTCACCGTGCGGAGGAAGTCAGGCGGCAGGCCGTGCTCGACCTCGTAGCGGGCGAAGGCGTCGAACGGGCTCGAGAGGATCACCCCGCCGAAGTCGAACAGGGCTGCGGTGACGGTCACGGCGGTCGATCGTACGAGCCGCGCGTCGCGCGCCGACGCGCTCGTCGCACGCACGATCCCTCGTGGTGTGCGCGCCCTCTGCTTGACTGATGCACCACATGGCCATGCAGCACGTCGTCGTCGACGGATCCAACATCGCCACGGAGGGCCGCACCGCCCCCAGCCTCGCCCAGCTCGACGAGGCGGTTCGCGCGTTCCTCGAGTCGTACGGGGAGGTCGCGCTGACCGTCGTCGTCGACGCGACGTTCGGGCACCGCATCGACGAGAGCGAGCGCGCCGAGTTCGAGGCGGGCATCGTGAACGGCGAGCTCGTCAGCCCGCCTGCCGGTGCGATCGGTCGTGGCGACGCCTTCATCCTCCAGATCGCCGACAAGGCCAACGCGACGGTCTTCTCCAACGATTCGTTCCAGGAGTTCCACGGCATCTACGACTGGCTGTTCGACGAGGGGCGCCTCGTCGGTGGCAAGCCGGTGCCGAACGTCGGGTGGGTCTTCGTGCTCCGAACGCCGGTGCGCGGCCCGACCAGCCGGCGCGCCACGCGCGAGTCGAAGGGGGCCAAGGCCACGCGCAGCGGCGCCTCGCTCGGTCCCGTGCCGGTGCCCACCAAGCCCCCGCCGCGTCGGCGCGGCAAGGCGGCCGAGCGCGACGTCGCCGAGGCCGAGCTCGCCGAAGCCGTCGCCGAGGCCACCGCCGGCTCGCTCACCGAGCCGGCGCCGGCCGCCCCCGGCCGTCGCGGGGGAGGCCGCCGTCGCGGCGGTGCCGCCGCCGCGCCCGCCGCCGCCCCCGAACCGCTCTCCTCCCCGGCCGCCGACGCGTCGTCGAGTGGCACCTCCTCCTCCGGGCGCAGTCGCCGTCGCCGCAGCAGCGGTGGCGCCGGCAAGGCGTCCGACCCCATCAACGAGCCCATGCCGTTCCTGCAGTTCGTCACCGACCACCCGGTCGGTTCCGAGGTGCGGGCCACGGTCGATCGGTTCTCGTCGCACGGGGCCTACGCCGTCACCGACGGCGGTGCTCAGTGCTACATCCCGCTGAAGGCGATGGCGGACCCCGCTCCCACCAAGGCACGCGAGGTGCTGACGGTGGGCGAGGTCCGCACCTTCGTGGTGACGGCCTTCGATCCCCCGCGCCGGGGGATCGACGTGGCACTTCCCGGTGTGGTCGTGCCCGACGTGCCGCCCGAGCCTGCAGCACCAGACCGTCACGACGACGGGCTCCCCGAGGGGGAGTACCAATCAGCCGAGGAGGCACCCAGCATGGCAGTCAAGAAGACCGTGGCGAAGAAGGCCGCGAGCGCAAAGAAGACCGTGGCCAAGAAGGCCGCGACCGCGAAGAAGGCGGTGGCCAAGAAGGCGCCGGCCAAGAAGGCGGTGGCCAAGAAGGCGCCGGCCAAGAAGGCGGTGGCGAAGAAGGCGCCGGCCAAGAAGGCGGTGGCGAAGAAGGCCCCGGCGAAGAAGGCCCCGGCCAAGAAGGCCGTCGCCAAGAAGGCGCCCGCCAAGAAGACGGTGGCCAAGAAGGCCCCGGCCAAGAAGGCGACGACGGCGGCGAAGTCCGTCGTGAAGAAGGCCACCGCCAAGCGGGCGCCGGCCAAGAGGGCCACCGCGGCCAAGAAGACCACCCGCTGAGCGACCGGCAGCGGACTCCTCGCTGATGTGAGGGCCGGGCGCGTCGACGCCCGGCCCTCACGCGCGGCGGCCCTCCGGGTCGCGGCCCGCCCCCTGCCGGCGGGCGACCACCTTGGTGATCCAGCGCTCCATGGTGGCGGGATCGAGCGCTCCAGGGATCACCAGCCCCTCGCCCACGACCCACGTGGGCGTCGACGTGACCCCGGACGCGCGCGCCTCGGCCATCGAGACGTCCACCAGCGCGCCGGCGCGACCGTCGTCGACCGCCGCCCGCACCTCGGCGGCGGGCGCACCCGCGGCTGCGACGGCGCCGTCCACGACGTCGGGGTCGTCGAGCGGCTCGCCCGTGGCGAACTGGGCGGCGAAGAGGGCGCGGTGCAGCGCGGCGAACGCGTCGGCGTGGTGCACGCGGACCCACTCGGCCGACGCCAGCGCCCGGCGCGTGTTCGGCATGCGGTCCGGTCGCCGGAACGGCATGCCCGCCGCATCGCACTCCGCCTCGATCCGGTCGAACGTCGCCCGCAGGCGACCGTCGGGGCGCACCGCTCGGCCGGCGGCCGGGATCTCGGGGTGCAGCTCGTAGGGCCGGTGCACCACCCTCACGCCGAGCGAGGCGAGCAGCGCGTCGCGGTGCTGGCCGACGTAGCACCACGGGCACAGGTAGTCGCTCCAGCACGTGGCGTCCACGCCCGCAGCGTAGGGGCGGACCGGTCGCGAGGCCGACGGTCGACGGCGGTGCGGCCGCTAGGTTCCGTCGGGTGCGCATCGCCACGTGGAACGTCAACTCGCTCAAGGCGCGACTGGAGCGGGTGGAGGCCTGGCTCGCCGACGTCGAGCCCGACATCGTGTGCCTGCAGGAGACGAAGCTGGCCGACGGCGCCTTCCCGTCGCTCGCCTTCCAGGGGCTGGGCTACGAGAGCGTGCACCACGGCGAGGGCCGGTGGAACGGCGTCGCCATCCTGAGCCGGGTCGGCATCGAGCGCCCGGTGAACGGCTTCGGGCCCGACGACCCCGACCCCGAGGCCCGGCTCTTGTGGGCCACCTGTGGCGGCATCCGCATCGCCAGCGCCTACGTGCCCAACGGGCGGTCGCTCGACCACGAGCACTACCAGTACAAGCTCGGCTGGCTCGCCCGGCTGCGCGCCCAGCTCGAGGCCCAGGAGGACCCGGCGACGCCGGTCGTGCTGGCCGGCGACTTCAACATCGCCCCGGCCGACGCCGACGTGTACGACCCCCGGAAGTTCGTGGGCTCGACCCACACCAGCGCGCCGGAGCGCGAGGCGCTCGCCGCCCTCGAGGCCTGGGGCCTGGTCGACACGTTCCGGATGCGCCAGCCCCAGGAGCGCCTCTTCAGCTGGTGGGACTACCGGGCCGGCCACTTCCACAAGCACGAGGGCATGCGGATCGACCTGGTGCTCGGCAGCCGCCCGGTGGCCGAGCGGGTCCGCTTCGCCACCATCGACCGCAACGCCCGCAAGGGCCAGCAGCCGTCGGACCACGCGCCCGTGATCGTCGACCTCGCCGATCCCACCCCCGAGGAGGCCCCATGACCGACGCCGACGACGGGAGCGCGCCACCCCCGTCGACCGACCCGCTCGACTCGGCCCGGTGGACCACCGACTACGTCCCGAGGATGGCGGGCCAGACCGACCCGGACCGCTTGAACCTCGTGACGCAGCGGATCCGCGCCGCCAGCCAGGGCGAGCTGTCGCCGCGCCGGGCCGCCCTGAAGGACCTGGCCGACGCCAGCCGGCTCCTCATCGACCGCCTGGTCGCCACCGACGCGCCCGACGACGTCATCCTCGCCGCGACGGCGGAGATCGCCGCCGCCGCAGAGCGCTTCGCCGGCCACCACCAGGGCACGCTCTACGGCTTCAGCGAGGCCGCCAACGCCGGCAAGCGGGCCGACCCGCTCTACGACCACAGCCCGCTCATCGGCATCGCCAACCCGCTGGCGCCCCCGATGTCGATGCTCGAGGTGGACGGCGTGATCGAGGCCCGGGTGCGCTTCGGGCAGGCCTACGAGGGCCCGCCCGGGTGCGTCCACGGCGGCTACGTCGCCGCGGCGTTCGACGAGCTGCTCGGCGCCACCCAGTCGCTGTCGGGCGCGCCGGGCATGACCGGCACGCTGACGGTCCGCTACGAGCGGCCGACGCCGCTCAAGCGCGAGCTGCGCCTCGAGGGCCGCCTGGTCGGCGTCGAGCGACGCAAGATCTTCGTGGAGGGCGCCTGCTACGCCGGCGACGACCTCACCGCCACGGCCAAGGGCATCTTCATCTCCATGCGCCCCGGCCAGTTCCTGGACGTCCTCGCCGAGCGCGAGGCCCGCCAGGAGGAGCAGCGCTAGGACCGGCGCCGGCTCGACCGAGCCGGTTCAGCCGGCGAGGTGGCGATCCACCGCCGGCGCCTCGGCGGCCAGGTACTCCTCGAGCCCCGACACGATCGCCTGCTCGACGCGCCCGCCCACGAGCGGCGCCCGCACCTTGAGCTCGCCCCGCACCACGCGCCGGGCGCCGTCGCCGTCGTCGGCGCACCGCCACGAACCCGACGCCCGCAGGCGGTCCGGGTAGTGGTCGGGCACCAGGCGGAACGTGCCGGTGCCGGCGGCGACGTCGTGCTCGCTCTCCTGGACCCACGTCAGCCGATCGGGGTCGATCACCGCGGTGACGGCGCTCGGCAGCTGGCCGGTGAACCGGAAGCGGATGCGCATGCGGGGCCGGTCGTCGGGGCCGGAGCGGTCGAGCACCTCGATGCCCCCCAGCTTCGGCAGCCCCACCAGCGTGGGGTAGAGCGCCGGGTCGGCATAGGCGCCGCTGACGTCGGCGGCGGGGGAGTCGTAGCGCTGCGCCAGCTCGAACCGCACCGGACCT
>DATAGR010000648.1:0-4080 GCA_036263575.1 Aquihabitans sp.
CGGAGCATCGCCATGAGCGGCACCACGCCCGAGCCGCCGCCGACGAGCAGGGCCGGCCGGTCGACCCGCCAGACGAACCACCCGCCGATCGGACCGCGGACCTCGAGCTCGTCGCCGATCTCCACGGTGTCGTGGAGGAACGTGGACACCTCGCCGTCGTCGAGCCGCTCCACCGTCAGCTCGACCTCGCCGCTCGGCTCGGGCGCCGAGCCGACCGAGTAGGAGCGCTGGGCGCGGTAGCCGTCCGGCGCGGTCAGCCGGACCACGTAGTGCTGGCCGGGCAGGTGGGCTACGGGCGTGGGGAGCGCCAGGCGGAACGTCCTGGCCCGTGGCGTCTCCGTCCGCACCGCGACCACGACGCCCCGCTGCCACGGTCCCGGCATCGGTCCCGGGGCCGGGAGGCCCCCGGCCGGGAGGTCAGTCACCGTGGTAGCGCTGCTCGAGCCAGGGGTCGCCGCGGTCGTGGTAGCCGTTGCGCTCCCAGAAGCCCCGCTCGTCGTGGTCGAGCAGCCGCAGGCCCGACACCCACTTGGCGCTCTTCCAGAAGTAGAGGTGTGGGACGAGCAGCCGGGCCGGCCCGCCGTGCTCACGGGGGAGCGGCTGGCCGTCGTACTCCCACACCACCCAGGCCCGCCCGCCGGTCAGGTCGTCCAGCGGGAGGTTGGTGGTGTAGCCGGTGTGGCAGTCGACCAGGACGTGCGTGGCCGAGGGCAGGGGCCCGGCGATGTCGAGGAGGGTGTCGACCGAGACGCCGGCGAACGACGTGTCGAACTTCGACCACGTCGTCACGCAGTGGATCGCGCCCTCGTAGGTCGACCGGGGCAGGGCCTGCACGTCGTCCCAGCTCCAGGTGGTGGGCGCCTGCACCTCGCCCTCGACGCGCAGCGTCCACGACGCGGTGTCGATCCGAGGGGTGGCCTCGGCGGTGAGGACGGGCCAGTCGGCGCCCGTGTCGTACTGGCCGGGCGGCAACCGGCGGTCGGACGGCTGACGGGGGCGACCGCTGAATCCTCGGGTCGGGTCCATGGCGCCATCCTTGCCGTTCCCCCGAGTCGATGACGGGGCGTTCACGGTTCGGTCATCACCCGGTCGTCAGGGTGCGGTCGGGAGGTCGGGCGCCGGACGCCCGACGGAGGGAGCAGACGATGTCGATGATCGAGGCCTACACCGCCCGCCGAACGGCCCGGCGACCCCGACCGCACCTGGTGCCGGAGGTCCCGCCCATGTCGTTCTCGGAGGGCGTGATCACCGCCGACCACGCGTTCCGGGTGCGGACCGCGAACGGCCCCGCCGCCGCCGTGCTCGGGTGGGATCGGCCCGAGGACCTGGCCGAGCACCTCGACCGCACCGACTGGGGCATCCTCACGCCGGCCACCCGCCGCCACCTCGTCGGCGCGCTCGCCGATCGCCGCCGCTGGGAGGGCACCACCACGTTGACGCGCCGCGACGGCACGGCGGTCGAGGTGGTCCTGACCGCGTGCTCGCTGAACGGCTCGGCGGGCATGCCCGCCGGGGTCGTGCTCGTCCTCCGGCCCGTCGCCACGACCGACGACCGCGAGCCCTCCGGCCCGGACGAGGACACCTTCAAGGTCGCCGACCTGCCCGGCCACTTCCTGCTCCACTACCAGCCGGAGGTCGACCTGGCCTCGGGCCAGGTGACCTCGGCGGAGGCGCTCCTGCGCTGGCGGCACCCGGCCCTCGGCCTCGTCTCCCCCGGTGCGACGCTGTCGCAGCCGATGTGGGCGGCCCGGCTGGCGGACCTCGAGACCTGGACGCACGCGGCCGCCTGCCGCCAGGCGGCGCGCTGGGCCCTCACCGACCACCCGCTGCGGGTGTCGGTGAACCTGTCGAGCCGCCAGCTCGCCGACCCGGCGCTGGTGCAGCGCATCCGGGCGTCGGTCAGCTGCAGCCGGGTCCCCGCCGCGTGCCTGGCGGTCGAGATCCGCCACTCGGACGTGCTGCTCCGCCCGTCGCTGGTCCGCCGCGTCGTGCAGGCGCTGACCGCCGAGCGGATCGCCGTCATCGTCGACCACTTCGACGACTCCGTGCCGGATCGGCTCATCGCCGGGCTCGCCATCAGCGAACTGAAGCTGGCACCGCACACGACCAAGGAGATCGCCACCTCGGCGTCTCGGCAGCGCACGGTGCGCGCCCTGGTCGAGCTCGCGCACGAGCTGGGCGCCACCACGACCGCCGGCATGGTGGAGCACGCGGCCGACGCCGCCGTGCTCGGCGCCCTCGGCGTGGACCGGGCGTTCGGCAACCACTTCAGCCCGCCGCTGGCCCCGGACGACCTCTTCACGCCGGTGGAGATCGACCGCCGGACGCTGGCGGTCGTCCCCCCGGCGGTGCCACCCGTCCAGGCCGGGGTGCTCCAGCTGGTGCGCTGAACCGATCTCGCCGGCGGTCGGCGCACCGTCGCCGGGGGTCCGGCCCGCGGCGCACGGCGACCGACCTGGGCACCGCCGGGCGGGGGCGGGCGGGGACGCCGCCGGAGCTAGGGCTTGCCCTGGCGCCGGCGGTGCTCCTCGGAGCCGGGGATCGGGGTGCCGGGGTGCGCCGGCGGCACGACCGTGCGGTCGGTCACGTCGGCGCCCGTCGGCTCGTGGCCCAGGTCGCCGGACCGACGGCGCCCGGCGAGGCCGGCGTAGGCCACGACGCCCACGACCAGGAGGACGGCGAGGGAGATCAGGACGTAGGTCACGGGCGGCTCCTCGGGGTGGTGGCGGCGGCCGGCGCCAGGGGCGACCGCGGCATCAGCTCGTCGGCTGCTCGGAGTCGGTGGCGTCGTCGGCGCCCGGCGGGCCGCCGGGGTCGTCGTCGCGGTGCGCGGTCGCCGCCTCGGGATCGGGCTCGTCGCCGACCACCGAGGCGAGGCGCTCGTCGTCCTCGGGCGTCGAGGAGGCATCGGGCTGCGGCATCACCATGCTCGCCACCTTCCCCGCGACGCCTCCTCGAAACCCTCGGTCACCGGCGGGCGGTCCGCTTGGCCTTCTGCGCCTCGACGCCCTGGTCGAGGGCCGCCGCCCGCTTGCGCTGGGTGGTGGCCGCCCGCTCCTTGGCGAGGGCCTGCTCCTCCTTGGCGAGCGCGGCTCGGCGGTTGCGGCGCTCCTGGCGCTCGACGGCGGCCACGGCCTCGGCCTCGGCCTCCTCCGCCTCGGCCTGGCGCTGGGCTGCCTGCTCGGCCGCCTCGCGCTTCTTGGCCTCCTCGTCGCGCTCGATGGCCTCCTTGCGGGACCGCTCGCGGGCCTCGGCCTCCTGCTTGCGCTGCTCGGCGTCCTGGCGGCGCTCCTGGAACTCGCTGGTGGCCTCCTGGCGCTTGGCCTCGGCCCGGGCCTCCAGCGCGGCGGCCCGGCGGAGCTCGCCCACCTTCTCGGCGCGGAGCCGGCCCTCGTCGTAGAAGCCGCGGTCGCCGAGCAGCGTGCCGACGACCTGGGTCACGGCCGCCTCGGCCTGCTCGAAGGCCAGTGCGGGCGGCCAGGCCTCCTCGCCCTGGTGGCCCGTGACCCGCTCGGCGGCGGTCAGGGGGAGCCGGGCGACGGCCAGACCGGCCCGCACGGCGTGGCGGGGGATCTCTCGGACGATCGACATGGGTTCCTCAGCTTCCTGCGGCACGGTCGGCCGCGGCATCGAGTGCTTCTGCGGCGGCGCGGGCCCGGTCGGCCTCGGCCTGGATCTCGGCGGCGTCGCGCAGGTCCTCGCCCCGCTCACGGGCAGCCTGGGCCTCCTCGGCGGCGGCGGCGCGCTGCTCGGCGGTCGCCTGGGCCTCGGCGGCCTGTTCGCGCCGCTCGGCCTCGGCCTGGGCGCGGGCGGCCTCCTGGGCCTGCTCCTGCTCGATCCGCTGCTCCCGCGCGTCGGCCGCCTCCTCGGCGGCGATGCGCTGCCGCTCCGCCTCCAGGTCGTGCTCCCGCTGGGTCAGCTCGGCCTCCGCCTCTTGGGCGGCGGACTGCTGCTCGAGCTCGTTGGCGGTGTCGATGGCGTCGGCCTTCTCCTGGTGGAGCCGGCCCTCGCGCTGGAGGTCCTCGTCACCGAGCACCGAGCCGGCCACGTCCTTGGCCTTGCCCTTCACCCGGTCCAGGA
>DATAGR010000649.1:0-2370 GCA_036263575.1 Aquihabitans sp.
GACGCGCCCGCCGTCGGAGCCACTCGCCGTAGAGCAGGTGCGCGCGACCGAGGGTCACGCGAGCGCTGGTGCGACGCAGCCGCTCGATTGCCTCAAGGAAATTGGCTTCGGCGCCGTCGTCGTCGCTGAGCAGCGCCCGTGAGCAGGCGGCCACCCCCAGGGCCCACGTCGACCTGGTCGCATCGGCGCGCGCCTGCAACCTGCGCAGCGCTGCCACCGCGCCGTCGCGGTTGCCGCTGCGGACGCTCGCCTCGACGAGTTCCGCCAGCGCACCGTCGAGCAGCAGAAAGTCCTCGCCGGCACAGGCTCGCTGGGCTGCGGCACGTGCTGCTCGGTAGTGGCCGAGGCCGTTGTAGAGAACCGACTTGGCGTAGTCGTCGATGGAGACCGATCGGCGCGCACCGGCATGCTCGGCATCGCCGCCTTCGATAAGCGGTCGGGAGTCTCGGTTCTGCCGGACCCGCACCACTAGCGGCATGCCGGCATCTCGGAGGTCCCGCCCGCTGGGCTCCTCTGCCGCCTGCGCGAGCCCGTCCTGGACCGCTGGCGACGCCGCACGGCGGACGTCGAGGTCCTCGATCACCGCCTCGGCGGTCTCGGCGACAGCCGGGACCGCCAGCGGCTCGACGTCGTCCCAGGCCGGCGCCATCGCGCTCATCCGCCACCGATTGGCCGCTGGCAAGCGAACGCCGCCGCCAACCGTGGCCTGATCGGCACGTACTGTAGCGGTCGTCATGAGAAACCCCCTGGTCCGTCCACGGGAGGAGCGTCCTACGCGGAGGGCCGCGCTCGCGCCGGTGGTCTCACTGGTGGAGTCCCTGGTTCTCCCTGGTCGTCACCGCTCCGGTACCCAGGGGGACTCGTTGCAGCCCGGCCACGCAGCACGGCGCTGGTGGGGCATCCGATCCCGCAAGGATCGGTGCAGTCCCCGTTGACTACACGATCAGGAACATCACGAGCGCCAGCGAGCCTGTGAGGAAGGCGCCACCGACGAAGGCCGCCCACCGACTCGACGTGAACCGGAGCCAGACTCCTGTTCCGACCACGCACACGCTGACCATGCCCAACAGAAGCGCGAAGCGTCCTTGGACGAACTTCCACTGCTCCTCGCGCGCCCGCTGGCTCACCCGCTGTCCGGCCCGGTTCCGCCGTTGCACAGTTTCCCTCCGGTCGCCGGGACGTCCAACCGGCCGGTCATAGGCTGCCACTTAGGCTGCCAAGGTCACCGCCGGGCACGGGAACGCAGCCGAGCTGCGGCCATCGCCGCTGGTCAGGGGTG
Source organism: Aquihabitans sp. (assembly GCA_036263575.1). Taxonomy (GTDB): domain Bacteria; phylum Actinomycetota; class Acidimicrobiia; order Acidimicrobiales; family Iamiaceae; genus Aquihabitans. Next base: position 1,280 of record DATAGR010000649.1, read on the forward strand.
GTGGGCCATGAGGGAATCGAACCCCCGACCTCCTGCGCGTCATGCAGGCGCTCTAGCCAACTGAGCTAATGGCCCCGGGACGGTCGAAGATAGCAGGCGCTCCCCCGCCGGCCGAACCCGTCGGGGTCCGCCGTCAGAGGATGGCGCCCGAGCCCAGGAGCACCCGGAGCTCGCCGATCAGGCCGTGGCCGGTGTCGACGCAGAACTGCTCGGGCAGGCGCAGCACCTTGTCCTCACCGAGGTGCAGGAACACCTGCGACTCGCCCGGGAACCGGGTGAGGAGCCCCTTGAGCTCGTCGACGGTGCCGGCGTCCAGGCGGTGCGGCTGGACCCGCAGGCGCAGCGGCGGGGCGCCGTCGGTGATGCCCTCGAACACCTCGACGTCCATGGCGATGAACTTGGGCTGGTCGTCGCGCTTGTCGACCCGGCCCTTCACGATCAGCACGGCGTCGTCCGCGAGCTGGTGGCCGATGTCGGTCATCGTGCGAGGGAAGACCATGACCTCGATCGAGCTCTGCAGGTCCTCCAGCGTGAAGACGGCCATGAGGTCGCCCTTCTTGGTCCACTTGCGCTGCAGGCCGTTGACCACGCCGCCGATCGTGCGCATCGAGCCGTCCTCGAGGTCGGTCAGCTCGACGATCGTGTTGTCGGTCTTGCGGCGCAGCGCCGCCTCGGCGCCCATGAGCGGGTGGTCGCTCACGTAGAGGCCGAGCATCTCCTTCTCGAACGCCAGCTGCTCCTTCTTGTCGAAGTGCAGCTCGGGGATCTTGGCCCGCTCGTCGAACCCGCCGCCCGCGTCCTCCTCCATGGCGCCGAAGAGCGTCATCACGCCCATGTCGCGCTCCTTGCGACGGGCGATGGTGTTGTCGACGATCTGCTCGAACACCGCCAGGAGCCCGCGGCGGGGGTGGCCGACGGAGTCGAAGCCGCCGGCCTTGATCAGCGACTCCAGCGTCTTCTTGTTGAGCACGCTCATGTCGACGCGCTCGCAGAAGTCGTAGAAGTCGGCGAAGGGCCCGTTCGCGGTGCGCTCCTCGACGATCTTGGCCACCAGGCCCTCGCCCACGTTGCGCACGGCCGAGAGGCCGAAC
>DATAGR010000650.1:0-3152 GCA_036263575.1 Aquihabitans sp.
CGGCGCACCACCGGCGACAGCACCGGACCGTCGGCCGCCGACGGCGACGCCGCGAGCTGCTCGGCGGCGGGGGCCGGGGCCTCGGCCGCCGGCGGGCTCGCCTCGGCGGGTGCGGGCTCGGCGGTGGGCTGGCGCTCCTCCACCGCCTCCTCGGCGGCGGGCTCCTCGGCGCCGGCGGGGTCGGTGGGGCCCCCGTCCGGGGCGCTGGCGTCGACGGCGGCCGGCGCCTCGGCGGGCTCCTCCGCCGGGGCCTCGGCGGCGGGCTCGGCCGGGGCCTCCGCTGCGGGCTCGTCGGCCGGCGCCGCCGCGCCGTCGCCACCGCCACCCTCGCCCGGGGGGGCGTCGGACAGCACGGCGATGCGGGTCCCGACGTCGACCGTGTCACCTTCCTCGACGAGGATCTCGGCGAGGTAGCCGCTCGACGGCGAGGGCACCTCGGAGTCCACCTTGTCGGTGGACACCTCGAAGAGGGGCTCGTCCTCGGCGACCTGGTCGCCGACCTCCTTGAACCAGCGGGTGATGGTGCCCTCGGTGACGCTCTCCCCCAGCTGGGGGAGCTCGATGTCGGCCATGTCGCCGTCGCTTTCTGGTCGGTGCGTGTGGGTGGTTCTTAGCTGCTGCGCTCCCCCCGGGGGACGGCCTACCCGTTCAGGCTGCGTCCCGTGAGGGAGAGGACCGTCTCGCCGAAGGTCTCCGACAGCGACGGGTGCGGCTGGATGAAGTGGGCGAACTCCTCGACCGTCGCCTCCCAGTTGACGCCGAGGTACGCCTGGCCGAGCTGCTCGGTCACCCACGGTCCGGACATGTGGACCCCGAGGACGCGACCCGCGGTGCCGTCGGGCCCCTTCTCGGCGATGACCTTCACGACGCCCTCGGCGTCACCGACGATGAGGGCCCGGCTGTTGCCGCCCCAGCGGTGCTTGGCCACGACGACGTCGTGGCCGGCGTCCTTGGCGGCCTGCTCCGAGAGGCCGACGAAGGCGACCTCGGGCTTGCAGTAGATGCACCAGGCGACCTTGCCGTAGTCGACCGGCACGGCCTCCTCGCCGAGGAGCTGCTTGATGACGAGGATGGCCTCGGCGTAGCCGACGTGGGCCAGGCCGGGCGTGGCGATGAGGTCGCCGATGGCCCAGACGCCGTCGACGGCGGTGCGGCACAGCTCGTCGACCTCGACGAAGCCGCGGTCGCTCACCACGACGCCCGTGCCGTCGAGCCCGAGGCTGTCGGACAGGGGTCGCCGGCCGACGGACACGATGACGGCGTCGACCTCGACGTCGTCGCCGCCCTCGACCGCCACCGTGGTGCCCGAGGCGCCCGGCGTGTGGCCGGCCACCTTGACGCCGGTGCGGACGTCGATCCCGCGGCCCTTGAACGACCGCAGCACGGTGCTGACGACGTCCTTGTCGACCCCGGGCATCAGCTGGGGCAGGGCCTCGAGGACGGTCACCTGGCTGCCGAGGTCGCTCATCATCGACGCGAACTCGCACCCGATGGCGCCGCCGCCGATGACCGCCACGCGCGCCGGCAGCTCCTTCAGCTCGAACACCTCGTCGGAGGTGAGGACGACCTTGCCGTCGACGTCGAAGCCCGGGATGGTCCGGGCCACCGAGCCCGACGCGAGGATCACCGCGTCGGCGGTGATCTCGGCGGTCTCGCCGTCGTTGCCGGCCACGACCACGCTGCGATCGGCCCGCATGGTGCCGGTGCCGTCGAACATGGTGACCTTGCGGCTCTTCAGCAGGCCGGAGAGCCCCTTGAAGAGGGTGCCCACCACCTGCTCCTTGCGGCCCATGGTGGTGCCGAAGTCGAGCGAGGGCTCCGACGCCTCGACGCCGAAGGCCGATGCCTCGGCCACGGTGCGGAACACGTGGGCGGTCTCGAGGAGCTCCTTGGCCGGGATGCAGCCCCGGTGCAGGCAGGTGCCGCCGACCTTGTCCCGCTCGACGAGGGCGATGTCGAGCCCCGCCGCGGCCCCGTAGAGGGCGGCGCCGTAGCCGCCGGGGCCCCCTCCGATCACGATCACGTCGAAGTGGGTACCGGTGCCGGCGTCGCTCAACAGTCGTCCTCTCGTCCGGGCGGCCGCCCTGCGGCCGGCCCCGCTCGGTGGCTCGTTCCACCGGTTCGCGCCAGCCAGCCTACCGACGGCGCCGGCCGCCCAGATCGCCTGCTCAGCCCATGAGCAGGAGCTGGAGCGTGAACGCCAGCAGGATGGCCATGCCGCACAGCAGCGCGGCGAGGATCAGCTTCCGCGTGCTCATGGTGGACGCAGCGTACCGACGCCACCGGGTGGCCCTACAGTCCTACGGCCCTCCGCGGCCGCGCCCGCCGCCGCCTCCCGACCCCTGGAGCACCACCCATGCGAGACGCCCTCGGCGCCGTGCAGTCCGTCCTCGTCCTCGGCGGCAGCTCGGAGATCGCCGTCGCCACCGTGAAGGAGCTGGCGAAGGAGCGGTGCCGCACCGCGGTGCTGGCCGGGCGTGACGCCGGCCGCCTCGGTCCCGTCGCCGACGAGCTGCGGGCCGCCGGGGTCACCACCGTCGACGTGGTCGCGTTCGACGCCGCCGACACGGCCTCGCACGAGCAGGTCATCGACGACGTCTTCGCCGCCCACCCGGACCTCGACGTGGTGCTGCTCGCGTTCGGCGTGCTCGGCGACCAGGAGGCCTTCGACGCCGACCCGAAGGCCGCAGCCGACGCCGCCGTCACGAACTACGCCGGCGCCGTCTCCTCTGGCCTCGCCGTCGCCAAGCACCTGAGGGCCCAGGGCCACGGCACCCTCGCGGTCATCACCTCCGTGGCCGGCGAGCGGGCCCGGGCCGACAACCTCGTCTACGGCTCCACGAAGGCCGGCCTCGACGCCTTCGCCCAGGGTCTCGGCGACCGCCTGGCCGGCACCGGCGCATCGGTGATGGTGGTCCGGCCGGGCTTCGTGCGCACGAAGATGACCGAGCACATGGACGACGGGCCGATGGCCACGACGGCCGACGCCGTGGCGCGCGACATCGTCGCCGGCCTGCGGAAGGGCGCGCACACCGTCTGGTCGCCCGCCAAGCTCCGCCCCGTCTTCACCGTGCTGCGCCACCTGCCCCGCCCGGTGTGGCGGAAGCTGGCGGCGTCCGCCCGCTGATCGGTTGCCGCCCGGCGGGGCGGCG
>DATAGR010000651.1:0-11322 GCA_036263575.1 Aquihabitans sp.
GGCGTCGCTGTAGCGGCGGCTCCCGCCCTGGGTGCGGGCCGGGTCGACCAGGCCCTTGCGCTCGTAGATGCGCAGCGTCTGCGGGTGGACGCCGGCGAGCTCGGCGGCGACGGAGATGACGTACACCGCGTGTTTCGGGGATCGTGCCATGGGGTGGCTCCTTGACGAGGTGGTGTCCGGGATCAGGCGTCGTCGGCGGTGGCGGAGGCGGGCGCGGGCGCCATGAGGTCGGCGAGGTGGGCGCGGGGCGAGGACGTGGCCGCCTGGGCGAGGGCCTCGACGGCCTTGCGCTCGGCCGCCGAGAGCGAGGCGGGCACGGCGACCTCGACGGTGACCAGGAGGTCGCCGGTGGCCTTGGGGGTGGCGACGCCCCGGCCCTTCACCCGGAAGGTCCGGCCGGTGCGGGTGCCGGCGGGCAGGCGCACCTTCACGGCCTGGCCGTCGATCGTGGGGACGGTGATGTCGGCGCCCAGCGCGGCCTCCGCGAACGTGATGGGCACGGTGATGCGGAGGTCGCGCCCGTCCATGCGGAAGACCTCGTGGGGCTCCACCCGGCAGGTCACGTAGAGGTCGCCGGGGGGGCCGCCGTTGCGGCCGGGGTCGCCTCGGCCCTTGAGCCGGATCCGCTGGCCGTCGGCGACGCCGGCGGGGATGCGGACCTTGACCTCGCGAGGCCGGCGCTCGATGCCGACGCCCCGGCAGTTGTGGCACGGGTGCTCGATCAGCACGCCGCGGCCGCCGCAGTTCGGGCACGGCCGCGAGGTGGCGAAGAAGCCCTGGTCGTCGTCGACCACGCCCCGCCCGGCGCACACCGGGCAGGTGGTGGGGACGGTGCCCGGCTCGGCGCCGATGCCGGCGCACACGTGGCAGACGGCGTCGCTCACGAGGTGCAGCGTGGTGGTGAGCCCGGCGACGGCGTCGGTGAAGCCGAGGTGGAGCTCGGCCTCGAGGTCGCCGCCGCGCTGGGGCCCAGTGCCGCGACTGCGACCGCCGGCGCGCATGCGCCCGCCGCCGCCGAACAGGTTGCCGAGCACGTCGCCGAGGCCGCCGCCCTGCATGTCGCCCACGTTGAACTGGAAGCCGCCGGGGCCGCCGTACCCGGCGGGACCGCCCGGGCCGCCGAAGCCGCCCAGCGGCCCGGCGGCGCGGACCTCGTCGTACTCCTTGCGCTTCTCGGCGTCGCCGACCACGTCGTACGCGGCGGAGATGTCCTTGAAGCGCTCCTCCGCGGCCGCATCGCCGGGGTTGGCGTCGGGGTGGTTCTCCCGGGCCAGCTTCCGGTAGGCGCGCGTGATCTCCTTGGCGTCGGCCGTGGAGCTGACGCCGAGGATGCCGTAGTAGTCCTTCTCGAACCACTCGCGCTGTGCCGCCACGGTCCCCTCCTAGCCCCGGACCCGCACCATGGCCGGCCGGACGACGCGGCCCTTCCAGCCGTAGCCGGGGCGCAGGACGTCGGAGACGACCGTGCCGTCGTCGCCCTCCTGGGCCGGCTCGTGCAGGACGGCCTCGTGGACGTTGGGGTCGAAGGCTTCGCCGACGGGGTCGATGCGCTCGAGGCCCTCCTTCTCGAGGGTGCCGAGCAGCGCGGCGAAGATCGGCTCGACCTCGGTGGCGCCGTGCGTGATGGCGCCGTCGCAGGCGTCGAGGACCGGCAGCAGCTTGTCGACCAGCGACTCGGCGGCGCGCGCCGCATCGTCGGCGCTCTGCTTGGCCACGCGCTTGCGGTAGTTCTCGAAGTCGGCCTGGTTGCGCCGGAGCGAGTCGAGGTAGCCGTCGCGCTCGACGGTGGTGCGCTCGAGGTCGGCGATCAGCTCCTCGACCGAGGAGCCCGACCGGTCGCCCCCGGAAGCGGGGGCCTCGGCCGGCTCGCCGCCCTCGGGCGCGACGCCGCCGTCGAGCGACGCACCGGCCTCGGCCGGGGCCGGGGCGGTGTCGTCGTCGGCCGGCAGGTCGCCGAGCTCGCCGTCCACGTCGGGCGGGCCGAGGGGGTCCTCGACCCCCCCGGCGCCCGTCACTGGCCCGTCGCCGGGCTGGGGGACGCCGCTCACTTGGCGTCGTCCTCGTCGATCACCTCGGCGTCGACGACCTCGTCGTCGTCGGCCCCGGTGGCGCCGGCGCCGCCGCTCGCGCCGGACGGGTCGTACTGCCCGGCGTTCTCGGCTGCGGTGGCCTCGTAGAGCTTCTGCGTGAACGCCTGCGAGGTGCTGGTGAGGTCCTCGAGGCCGGACTTGATGGCCTCGAGGTCGGACCCGGCGAGGGCGTCCTTGAGGCGCCCGAGCGACGACTCGGCGGCCGTCTTCTCGTCGCCCTCGACCTTGTCGCCCTGCTCCTTCAGCAGCTTCTCGACGCTGTAGACGAGCGAGTCGGCCTGGTTGCGGACGTCGGCCTCCTCGCGGCGCTGGCGGTCCTCCTCGGCGTGAGCCTCGGCGTCCTTCACCATCTGGTCGATCTGGTCCTTCGAGAGCGAGGACTGGCCGGTGATGGTCATCGACTGCTCCTTGCCGGTGCCCTTGTCCTTCGCGGACACGTGCACGATGCCGTTGGCGTCGATGTCGAACGTGACCTCGATCTGCGGCACGCCACGGGGCGCGGGCGGGAGGTCGACGAGCTTGAACTTGCCGAGCGTCTTGTTGTACTGCGCCATGTCGCGCTCGCCCTGGAGGACGTGGATCTCCACCTGCGACTGCATGTCGTCGGCCGTGGTGTAGGTCTCGGTCCGCTTGGTGGGGATGGTGGTGTTGCGCTCGATGAGCTTGTGCATCACGCCGCCCTTGGTCTCGATGCCGAGCGACAGCGGGGTGACGTCGAGCAGCAGGATGTCCTTGACGTCGCCCTTGAGCACGCCGGCCTGGACGGCGGCGCCGATGGCCACGACCTCGTCGGGGTTCACGGACTTGTTCGGCTCGCTGCCGGTGAGCTCCTTCACCAGGTCGGTGACGGCCGGCATGCGGGTCGAGCCGCCGACGAGGACCACGTGGTCGATCTGGCCCTGGGTGAGGCCGGCGTCGGAGATGGCCTGCTCGAACGGCTTGCGCGTGCGGGCCAGGAGGTCGGCGGTGAGCTCCTGGAACATGGCCCGGGTGAGGGTCATGTCGAGGTGGAGCGGGCCGGCGTCGGTGGCGGTGATGAACGGCAGGTTGATCTGGGTGCTCTGCACCTGCGACAGCTCGATCTTGGCCTTCTCGGCGGCCTCCTTGAGGCGCTGCACGGCCATGTTGTCCTTGGACAGGTCGACGCCGTGGTCGCCCTTGAAGCCGTCGACGAGCCAGTCGATGACCTTCTGGTCCCAGTCGTCGCCACCGAGGTTGGTGTCGCCGTGGGTGCTCTTGACCTCGAAGACGCCGTCGGCGATCTCGAGGACCGACACGTCGAACGTGCCACCGCCGAGGTCGAACACGAGGATCGTCTGCTCGGTGTCGTCCTTCTCGAGGCCGTAGGCGAGGGCGGCCGCGGTGGGCTCGTTGATGATGCGCAGGACCTCGAGGCCGGCGATCTGGCCCGCCTCCTTGGTGGCGGTGCGCTGCGCGTCGTCGAAGTAGGCGGGGACGGTGATGACGGCCTGGTTCACGGTGTCGCCGAGGTAGGCCTCCGCGTCGCGCTTGAGCTTCATCAGCGTGCGGGCCGAGATCTCCTGGGCGGTGTAGGCCTTGCCGTCGATGTCGATGGTCCAGTTGGTGCCGACGTGGCGCTTCACGGACCGGATCGTGCGATCGGGGTTGGTGATCGCCTGGCGCTTGGCGACCTCGCCCACGAGCACCTCGCCGTTCTTGGCGAAGGCGACCACGGACGGCGTGGTGCGCGACCCCTCGGCGTTCGGGATCACGATGGGGTCGCCCGCCTCGAGGACGCTGACGACCGAGTTGGTGGTGCCGAGGTCGATTCCGACGGCCTTGGGCATGGGGGCTTCTCCTGGGGTTGTGCGACTGCGGTGGGACTCTTGAACCGGTGCCAGTGTAGAAAGTTGAGTGTCGTGTTATCAACCCCGGACGCGACGGTGCCCGGCCGCTCGGGCCGGGCACCGTCGTGTCGCTGTTCCTGAGGTGGGCGCCGGGGCGCCCGGGATCAGCCCTCGAGGCTGATCGCCCGCCAGGCCCCCTGCACGTCGAGCGTGTAGTGGGCCGGGCCGCCGGCGTTGCCGACCTCCACCGCACCGGCGGCGTCCAGGCGGACCGAGCCGGTGTTGGTGGTGGCCTGCCCGGCCGAGTAGTTGAGGAACGTGGCGTTGGGCTCGGCCTCCGAGGCGGGCCACACCCGGGCGTAGCCCGGGGCCGACGGGGTCACCGCGCTCAAGGAGACCTCGGCGGCCACCGCGCCGGCCGGGACGCCGCAGGCGCCGGCGAGCTCGGCTTCGAGGGTCTCACCGGGGGCGAAGGCGCCCTCGGGGTCCTGGCGGCTGTCGTAGACCCGGCACGGGGCGAAGGCGTCGAACGTGGCGCCGACGGCACCGTCGGGCAGGTCGTCGATCTCGATGAAGTAGCCCTGGATGTCGACCACGACGTTGGTCGGCGCACCGAACACGCGGAGCTGCATCTCCGTGGCCGCGCTCAGCGCGATGGCACCGGTGTTCGTGGTGCTCTGGCCGGCGGCGTAGTTGAGGAACGTGGCGTTCGGCGCCGGCGAGCCCGCGGGCCAGGCCCGCAGGAACCCGGTGGCGCCGGGCGTCACCGCCGAGATCGAGGCCTCGACCGCCGTGGCCTCGGCCGGGACCGCGCAGCTCGGTGCGGTCGCCAGGCGCACGGTCGGGCCCGTGCCGACGGCGACGGGGCCGTCGCCGCGGGTGTCGAGCACCCGGCACGGCGAGAGCGGCACGTACACCGAGCCGGTCTCGAGGCCGACCAGCTCCGTGGCCGGCACGAAGTAGCCCTGGACGTCGATCACGTAGTGGGACGGACCGCTGAAGTTCTTCACGGTGAGCCCCCCGGTCTCGCCGATGGCCACGGCCCCGGTGTTGGTGGTGCCCTTCCCGGCGCTGTAGTTGAGGACGGTGCCGTTGGACGGGGTCCCGCCGGCGGGCCAGACCCGGGCGAAGCCGTCGCCCGCCGGCGTCACCGAGGACACGGACGCCTCGACGGCGGTGGCGGTGGCGGGCACGCCGCAGGTGCCGCCGGTGATGGCGACGTCGCGGGTGGCGTTCGCCGCCAGCGGCGCGGTGGCTCGGGTGTCCAGGACCCGGCACGGGGTGATCGGGAAGAAGAAGGCGTCGTCGACGACGTCTGCGGCCCGCTGGCCGTCGGCGGGCGCCGGGGCGATGCGATCGGGGGGGTCGGCGGCTGCGGCCGGGGCGACCATCGCCGCCACGGAGACGGCGAGCAGCGCCAGCGCGGTGCCGGCACGGGAGGGGCGGAGAGCCATGGGGGGGTCCTTCGTGTGGTGTGGTGTGTCTCCTAACCCTAAGACATCATCACATGCCATGTAAACGGACGAAACGGTAGAACCCCTCGGGCAGCGCGCTGACCTGGGCGTCGAGCCGTCGCGGCGCGCCGGGCTCACCACCCCAGGTGACCGGCCACGACCGGCGCACCGGCCACCAGGGCAGCGGTCAGCAGCAGGAGCACGACGACCACGAGGAGGAGCCCGGTGCCGATGGCCGCGGCCTCGAGGTCGGCGTCGGTCCGGTCGTCGTCTGCTGTTGCCTGCACGACCCTGACGACCCGGAACCGGCGTCGCCATGACGGTCGGGCGCGGCGTGGCACCATGCCCGGCATGGCCGACCCGACGACCGACTTCGCAGCGATGATGTCGCTCGAGCCCCACGGCCCCGACACGTGGGTCGGGCGGGGCCCTCGCTACCCGTGGGGCGGGCTCTACGGCGGCCAGATCGTGGCCCAGGCGCTGCGCGCTGCGGCCCACACCGTCGACCCCGAGTACCGGGTGCACTCGCTGCACGCCTACTTCATCCGTCGCGGCGACCACGCCGAGCCGGTGCGCTACGAGGTCGATCGGGTCCGCAACGGCCGCTCGTTCGTGACCCGGACCGTCACGGCGCGCCAGGCGGTGGGGGCCATCCTCTCGGTGTCGGCGTCGTTCCAGGTCGACGAGGAGGGGCCCGAGGTCCAGGCCGCCGACCTTCCCGCCGTGCCCGCGCCCGACAGCCTCCCGCAGGACTCGTGGACCACGATGTTCGACCGGGCCAACGTGCCGACCGACGACCTCGTGGGCCGGGCCCGGGGGTGGATGCGCATCCGGGGCGACCTCGGCGACGACCCCATCCTCCACGCCTGCGCCGTGGCCTACATGTCCGACGACTACCCGACCGACGCGGTGGTGTCGCTCCGGCCGGACCGCTCGTCGGACACGCCGCCCGACGAGCACCCCTTCATCGCGTTCAGCCTCGACCACGCCCTCTGGTTCCACCGCCCCCTGCGGGCCGACCGCTGGCACCTCACCGCGATGGTCTGCCACGGCATCATCTCGTCGCGCGGGTTGACCATGGGCCAGGTGTTCACCGAGGACGGCGTCCACGTGGCCAGCGTCTCGCAGGAGGTCCTCCTCCGGCGCCGCCGCCAGCCCTGACGCCTGCCGGCCGCGAACGGGCGCCGCCGGCGGGCCGGGTCGGGGGCGGCCGGTACGCTCGCCCGCCATGACGTCGACGCTGATCCTCCTCCGTCACGGCCAGAGCACCTGGAACGCCGAGAACCTCTTCACGGGGTGGTGGGACGCGGACCTGTCCGAGCGGGGCGTGCTCGAGGCGGCGAGCGCCGGCACGCTCATGGCCGAGGCCGGCATCCGCCCCGACGTCGTGCACACGTCGCTGCAGACCAGGGCGATCCGCACCGCCAACCTCGCCCTCGACGCGATGGGGCTGGCGTGGCTGCCGGTGCGGCGGCACTGGCGCCTGAACGAGCGCCACTACGGCGACCTCACCGGCCGCAACAAGGCCGAGGCCACCGCCGAGTACGGCGAGGAGCAGGTCAAGATCTGGCGGCGCAGCTACGACGTCCCACCGCCGCCCACCACCGAGGGCCACCCCTTCGACCCGAACACCGACCCGCGCTACGAGCAGGTGCCGGTCGACGTCCTGCCCCTCTCCGAGTGCCTGGCCGACGTCGTGGCCCGCATGTTGCCGTACTGGTTCGACGTGATCGTCCCCGACCTCGCGGGCGACGGCACCGTGCTGCTGGCCGCCCACGGCAACAGCCTGCGCGCCCTGGTGAAGCACCTCGACGGCATCGCCGACGACGACATCGCCGGCGTCGACATCCCCACCGGCGTGCCCCTCGTCTACGAGCTCGGCGCCGACGCCCGGCCCACCGAGGCCCGGCCCGTGCTCGACCGCGCCCTCGGCGACCCGGCCGCCATCAAGGCCGCGGCTGACGAGGTGGCCAACCAGGCCACCGGTGGCGCCGAGCCCGCCTGAGCGAGCGCCCGCCGACGATCCCGGGCACCGCCCGGGGCGACTCCGTACACTTCGGCGCCATGGCACCCCGCAGCAAGCACCTGGAACACCTCGGCGAGATCTCGCTCTTCTCGGCGTTGAGCAAGCGGGACCTCCAGCGGATCGCCAAGGCGTCCAACGAGATCACCCGCGAGGCGGGCACCACGCTCGTCGACCAGGGCGACGCCGGCCGGGAGGCGTTCGTGATCATGGAGGGGAAGGCCACGGTCAAGCGCAACGGCCGCAAGGTCGGCACGCTCGGCCCCGGTGACGCCATCGGTGAGCTGTCGCTGCTCGACCACGGCCCCCGCACCGCGACGGTCACCGCCGACACGCCGATCACGCTCCTGGTGCTCAGCGCCCGCGAGTTCAGCGGCGTGCTCGAGGAGGTGCCGGGGCTGGCCCACAAGCTCCTCAACCAGCTCGCCACCCGGGTGCGCGAGCTGGACCGCCAGATCTACGGCTGACGGCGTCGACCGGCGCCTCGTGCGACCGGCGCACCCGGGCGGGTGACCGGCATGTGACCGGGTGGTAACCCATCCTGTGACCGGCGGCGGAGGGGGATCCGGGCGTTTCGGTCCCCCGAGACGGGGCGGAGTAGGTTTCGCGCTGCTATGGCTACCGAAGCGATCGAAGCGCCCGCGGCTCCCAAGCGGATCAAGCCGCACCACCTCGTCATCGGCCTGGGCAGCGCCATCGCCCTGTTCGCGGTGGTGTCGGGGATCGTGCCCCTCTTCACCGGCTGGCACGACGACGCCGAGGTCCAGCGCGAGGTCTTCGTCGGCATCCCGAGCGGCGTGAAGCTCGCCTTCTACATCGTCGTCCCGCTCGTGATCCTCTACGGCTCGGTGATGTTCGCCAACCGGGTCAAGAACTGGGAGCGCGGCGCCCCGGACAACCGCCGCACCACCCCCAAGAACGCCAAGCGCCGCTTCGGCGACTTCCGCTCCGGCGTCTACATGCAGACGCTGCTGCGCGACCCCGCCGCCGGCATCATGCACAGCCTCATCTACTTCGGCTTCCTGGTGCTGCTGGCCGTCACCACGATCCTGGAGATCAACCACCAGGTGCCGGAGGACCTCAAGTTCCTCAGCGGCCGCACCTACCAGGCGTACTCGGCGGTCGGCGACGCGGCCGGCGTGGCCCTGACCGTCGGCATCGTGTGGGCGATCGTGCGCCGCTACGTCCACCGGCCGTACCGGATCCGCATCAAGTCCAAGGCCGACCACGTGCTCGGCCTCGGCACGCTGCTGGCGCTGGCGATCACCGGCTTCGGCGCCGAGGCGTGGCGCATCGCCGCCGAGGGCACGCCGGAGTTCGAGCGGTGGTCGTTCGTGGGCTACCCGCTCGCCACCCTGGTCGAGGACACGAGCGGCGTCGTCGGCGGCCACCAGATCTGGTGGCTGCTCCACGTCGTGGCGTTCATCGCCTTCCTCGTGATCCTGCCGGTCACGATGCTGCGCCACATGTTCACGTCGCCGCTGAACATGTACCTCCGGGACCGCGAGCGCCCCAAGGGCGCCATGCGGCCGATGCCGAACCTCATGGAGACCGAGCTCGAGAACTTCGGCGCCTCCACCGTCGAGGACTTCACGTGGAAGCAGCTGCTCGACACCGACGCCTGCACCATGTGCGGCCGCTGCACGAGCGTCTGCCCCGCCCACGCCACCGGCAAGCCGCTCGACCCACGCGAGATCGTGCTGAAGACCGGTGAGGTCATGGCCGCCTCGGGCACGCCGCAGGTCTCGCCGCCGCTCAGCTACGTCCCGGACATCACCATCAGCTCGAACTCCGTGTTCGAGCGGGTCACGCCCGAGGAGGTGTGGGCCTGCACCTCGTGCAAGGCCTGCGACGAGATCTGCCCGGTGAACATCGAGATCCTCGACAAGATCCTCGACATGCGCCGCTACCTCACGCTGATGGAGAGCGACTTCCCCACCGAGCTGGGCGGCGCCTTCCGCGGCATGGAGAACAGCGGCAACCCGTGGGGCATGAGCCAGGCCGACCGCGGCGCCTGGACCTCCAAGGTCGACGACGTCCCGATCCTCGACGGCTCCGAGGGCGAGTTCGCCCACGAGTACCTCTACTGGGTCGGCTGTGCGGGCAGCTTCGACGACAAGAACCAGAAGGTCACCCAGGCGATGGCCAAGCTCATGAAGCGGGCCGGCATCGACTTCGCCATCCTCGGGCCCAACGAGAACTGCACCGGCGATCCCGCCCGCCGCTCGGGCAACGAGTACATCTTCCAGATGCTGGCCATGCAGAACGTCGATACGCTCAACGGCATGGGCGTGAAGAAGATCATCACGCAGTGCCCGCACTGCTTCAACACGCTGATGAACGAGTACCCGCAACTCGGCGGCCACTACGAGGTCGTGCACCACAGCCAGTTCCTGGAGTGGCTGATCGACCAGGGCAAGCTCGACCTCACCGACGCCAAGCTCGACGAGCGGGTCGTGTACCACGACTCCTGCTACCTCGGCCGCCACAACGACGTCTACCTGTCGCCCCGGAACGTGATCGGCTCGATCTCCGGCATCGAGGTCGTGGAGGCCAGCGCCAACGGCACCAAGGGCATGTGCTGCGGCGCCGGTGGCGCCCGCATGTGGATGGAGGAGACGATCGGGACCAAGGTGAACGACGCCCGCTCCGAGCAGCTCGTCGGCACCGGCGCCGGGCGCGTCGCCACCGCCTGCCCCTTCTGCTACATCATGATCGACGACGGCGTGAAGGGCCTCGGCAAGGACGAGGACGTCATGGTCGCCGACATCGCGATGCACCTCCTCGAGGCCATCGAGGGCGGCGAGGCCCAGCGGGTGCACGACATCACGCCGCGCACCACCGGCGGGTCGGACGTCTTCGAGACCGTGGAGGACTGACGACCGTGGGCGACGCCGGATCGCAGCCCATCCTCGTCGCCAACCCCGACGAGCAGGTGCGCGAGGTCGTCGCCCGGGTCGTCGAGGCCGGCGGCCACGAGGTCGTGCGCCTCGAGCCGGCGGCCGACGTCACCGCTGCGGTCGTGAGCTCCTCCGCCGCCGGCCTGGTGCTCGACCTCGGCGCCGCCAACCTGGCCGCGCTGCAGGCGTTGCGCGCCGAGGGCAGCGCGGCGGCGACCGACGTCCGCGTGGTCGTGATCGGCACCGGGCCCGCCGGCGGGCGGTTGGCCTGGCAGGCCGGCGCCGACGGCTTCCTCGTCCGGCCGTTCCACGCCCGGGACCTCCAGGCGGCCGTCGCCGAGGCCCTCGCCGCCGACGACGGCGCCCGCCAGGCACGTCGCACCGCCGGCGCCCAGGCCGTCCCGACCTGAGGTCGTCGCCTCTCCCCCGCAGTTCACGTTGTGTAGCCGAATCGTCACCCAACGGGTGATTCGGCGCCGTACGCTGGGCGCTGGGCCGAACGACCTAGACAGCTGGGTTCACCGTACGTAGTATCCCGGCCGGAGCCGACCGCGGAGCGCGGTCGCGTGAGGGGAACACGACGATGCCAGCACAGGGCCGAACCACCGACCCCGTCCCGACGGCGCAGGGGATCGACGAGACGGTCGGGCCCATCGGCGGGCAGGCCCTGCTGGAGGGCGTGATGATGCGGCGCGGCGCGTCGTGGGGTGCGGCGGTCCGCCGCACCGACGGCACCATCGCCACCACCAGCCGCACCTTGTCCACCGGCTTGGCCCCGTGGCGGCGCCTGCCGCTCGTGCGCGGCGTCCTGGCCCTGGGCGAGACGGCCACCCTCGGCACCCGGGCCACCGTGTGGGCGGCTCGCGAGCGCGGCGACGAGTCCGGCGACGGCTACAGCACCGGCGGGCTGGCGGCCACCGTGGTCATCGCCCTGGTCGCCGTGTTCGGCATCTTCGGCCTCCTGCCGGCCGCGGTGGTGAAGGCAGCCGGGGTCGACGGCGCCCTCGCCTTCTCCGTGGCCGAGGGCCTCATCCGCCTGGCGATCCT
>DATAGR010000652.1:0-3010 GCA_036263575.1 Aquihabitans sp.
CCCACCCCCGGAACACCGCCATCTTCGCCCCCACCTTCGAGGGCGAGGGCGTGCTCCGGCTCCACGACGTCACCGCCGACTCGCGCTACGGCCGCAACGACCCGCACTTCGGCATGCCCGAAGGCCACCTCCCGGTGCGGAGCTACCTCGCCGTCCCCGTCATCTCCGGGACGAAGGAGGTGCTGGGCGGCCTCTTCCTCGGCCACGCGGAGCCGGGCCGCTTCGACCAGCGGGCTGAGCGCCTGGTGACCGGCATCGCCCAGCACGCCGCCTCGGCGCTCGACGCCGTCCGCCTCTTCGAGGGCGAGCACCGGCTGGCCCTGCAGCTCCAGCGCACCCTCCTCCCCCGCACCCTGCCGCCCATCCCCGGCCTCGAGATCGCCGCCCGCTACCAGCCGGCCAGCGAGCTCGCCGAGGTCGGCGGCGACTGGTACGACGTCACCCGCCTCCCGGACGGCACGGTGTCGATCACCGTGGGCGACGTCGCCGGCCACGATCTCCGGGCCGCGAGCACCATGGGCCGGCTCCGCCACGCCCTCCAGCTGTACGCCCTCGACGGCTTCCGGCCGGTGGAGGCCCTCGAGCGGGTCGACCGGCTCATGGCCCGGGCCGGCATCGCCGAGACGGCCACGGCGCTGCACGGCATCCTCGACCCCGAGAGCGGCACCCTCGAGCTGTGCCGAGCCGGGCACCCCTCGCCGCTGATCCTCCGTGCCGACGGCACCCGGGAGTGGCCGGAACCGACCCGCTACGGCGGACCGCTGCTCGGTGGCAGCACCGGCTCCGAGCCCCGCACCACCCTCGTGGTCCACCTCGAGCCCGGCGACGCGGTGGTCCTGTTCACCGACGGCCTCGTCGAGCGACCCCAGGAGCTGCTCGACGACGGCATCGCCCGGCTTGTCGCGGCGGCAGCCGGCTGCCAAGGCCGCTCGGCCGCCGATACTTGTGACCTCCTGATCGAGGAGCTCGTCGGCACGGAGAACCGCGACGACGTGGTGGTCCTCGCCGTCAAGGTGGTGTGACGCGCGGCCTCGATCCGCGCTGTCGCGTCGAGGTGGGTACCGCGTAGCCTGGAACCGTGCCCTCGTCGCCCCTGTTCGTCGCCCGGCCCCGCCGGACCGAGCTGTAGCAGCCCACCGTGACCGCCGTCGTCCGGGCCTGCCACGCCGCCTTCGAGCACACCGTCGTCTTCTACGACGAGCCCGCCGACCTCGCTCGCACGCTCGCGCCGCTGGTGCGCGAGGGCCTCGACCACGGCGACGCCGTGCTGGTGTGCCTCGACGCACCCCGGTGGGCGGCGCTCGCCGGTCTCCTCGGCCCGGCGACCGCTGCGCGGGTCACCTACCAGGCGGCCGACGTCCGCTACGCCCGGCCCACCACCGCGCTCTCGACCCTCCTCCGCTTCGTCGAGGGGGCGGTCCGAGACGGCGCCCCGGCGGTGTGGTCCATCGGCGAGGTCGCCTTCGGCGGCGACCTGCCCGACGCCGACTGGGTGCGCTACGAGGCGGCGGTCAACGACGTCCTCGCCCACCTCCCGCTCCGAGCCGTGTGCGCCTACGATCGGACCGCGCTCTCCGCCGACCTGCTCGAGGCCGCCCGCCTGACCCACCCCGTCCCCGGCGCGAGCCCTGCGGACGACGCCCACCCGCCGATCGCGCCGGCGGCCCGCGCCATCGACCCGGCGGGACCCCTGCTCGTGGAGCTGCACCCGGTGCTGCTCGCCGCCGACGCCCGCCATGCCGTGTCGGCTGCGGTCGCGGGCCGGCTCTCCTCCGAGCGGGAGGGCGACCTCGAGGTCGTGATCTCCGAGCTGGTGAGCAACGGCCTCCGCCACGGCGCCCAGCCCGTCACCCTCCGGGTGTGGGCCGACGACCGGGCGCTGACCATCGAGGTGACCGACGCCGGCGGCGGGCTCGTCGACCCGTTCCCCGAGCTCCGGCCGCCGACGCCCGACCCGGGAGGCCTGGGCATCTGGCTCGTCGGCCAGCTCACCGACCGCCTGGTCATCGAGCACCGCGACGCCCGCACCACGTTCACCGCCCGCTTCGCCACCGCTGGCTGACGACGCCGACCCCTCGCGGGATACGGCCGCATCGGGATTTCGTCGACATTTCGGACCGGTCCCGGTCTGCGACCTCCGGAACGGGGGTACGCCGACATCGTTCCCCCCTCGCGATGCCCCTGCCTCCCCGGTTCCCGCCACCGGGTCGAGGCAGGGGCATCGTCGATCCCGCGGCTCGGGTGAACTCGGACACGTCGGGGTAGGCGCCCTCGGCACGCCGATGAAGGAGGCCGCATGACCGCAACCGGAGCGCTCGCCGCCGAGATCCTGGGCCACCTGCGCGCCGGGCACACCACCGTCCCGCAGCTGCACGCCGCGCTCGAGCAGGCCGTGCTCGGCTACGGCGACCTCTCCTCGCGCTCGGACCCCGCCCAGGTGGGCGAGGCGGTCCTGGGCGCCGTCCGCCGGTCGCTGGTGGAAGACCCGCACGACGCCCGGCGGGGTCTCCGCAGCGTCAGCTAGCTGACCGAGGGCTCAGCCCTCCGGCCGCCAGACGACCAGGAGGGTGGTGGCGTCGTCCTGCAGCTGCCCGCCGTGGTGGTCGAGGATGGCGTTCGAGAGGCGCCGCAGCGTCTCCGCTGGCGACAGGCCGCCCGAGAAGGCGGCGCTGAGGAAGTCCTGCAGGCGGTCGGCGCCGAACTCCTCCCCACCCACCCTGCGGGCCTCGACGATGCCGTCGCTGTAGAACAGCACGCCGTCGCCCGGCTCGAGCTGGTGCTCGGCGATCTCCGGCGCCGAGCCGCCGCCCAGGTGGTTCAGGCCGAACGGCAGCCGAGGGGCGCACTCCAGGGCCTCCACCACGTGGCCCTGGCGGATCAGCAGCGGCAGCGGGTGACCGGCGTTCAGCCAGCGAAGGACGCCGTGGGCCGTGTCGAGCACCCCGAGCTGGCCGGTGGCGAACCGCGAGCGGCCGAGCTGCTCGCGCAGGACCCGGTCGATGGACGCGGC
>DATAGR010000653.1:0-3387 GCA_036263575.1 Aquihabitans sp.
CACGCCCTCGACCTGATCCTGACCGGGCGGGGCGTCTCGGGCGACGAGGCGCGTGCCATCGGCCTGGCCAACCGGCTGGTCCCGCCGGGTACCGCGCTCGAGGCCGCGATCGAGCTCGGCCGCCAGATCGCCGCCTTCCCCCAGACCTGCCTGCGAAACGACCGCACGTCGTCGTACGACCAGTGGTCGCTCGACCTGCCGGACGCCCTGCTCGCCGAGTACCGCCTGGGCATGGCGACGATCGAGAGCGGCGAGACGCAGGCGGGCGCCGCCCGCTTCGCCGGCGGCGAGGGCCGCCACGGCGCCTTCTGACCCTCGGAGCGGACGTCGGCACCGATGAGTCCGGGAGTCGACCTCGGTCTCCCCCGGTGACGACGACGCGCCAGGAGGCGACCATGAGCGAGCTCGACAAGGACTTCGAGGCCACGCTGGAGCAGAGCCCCGAGAAGGGCGGCTGGACCTACGTGGTGATGCCCGGCTCGGCCGAGTACTTCGGCACCCGGGGCCTGGTGAAGGTCCGGGGCACCGTGGACGGCGAGCCCTTCCGCAGCTCGTTCATGGCCCTCGGCGACGGCCGCCACAAGCTGCCGGTGAAGGCCGACGTCCGCAAGGCGATCGCCAAGCAGGCCGGCGACGCCGTCACCGTCCACCTCGACGAGCGCATCGAGGGCTGAGTCCGTCGGCTGCGGCGGCCGGGTCCGCTCAGGTGGCGGTGAGCTCCTTCTCGGCGGTGGCCTTGGCCCAGCGGTAGTCGGCCTTGCCGGCCGGCGAGCGCTCGACCTTGGGCACGAGCACCAGGCGCTTGGGCAGCTTGTAGCCGGCGAGGCGGGGGCGCAGGTGCTCGCGCAGGTCGTCGAGCGTCGGCGGGGCCTCGGCGTCGGCCGGGGCGACGACGGCCGTGACCGCGCTCCCCCACCGCTCGTCGGGCGTGCCCACCACGAGCACGTCGGTGACGGCGGGGTGGTCGACGAGCGCCGACTCCACCTCCTCGGGGAACACCTTCTCGCCCCCGGTGTTGATGCACTGCGAGCCGCGACCCAGCAGCTGGATCGTGCCATCGTCCTCGACGGTGGCCATGTCGCCGGTGAAGCAGTAGCGGCGACCGTCGACCTCGATGAACGTCTCGGCCGTCTTGGCGGGGTCGTTGAGGTAGCCCAGCGGCAGCCGCCCAGCGTTGGCCACCCGCCCGATCTGGCCCGACCCGGGCTCGACGGGGCGGTACGCCTCGTCGAAGACGCCGGTGAGCGGGCCGGGCGTGAACCGGGCCAGGCCGCTGACCGGTTGGCCGGCCTCGATGCGCTGGGAGCCCTGGACGCCCGCCTCCGAGGAGCCGAAGCCGTCGAGGATGGCCCGGCCGGGGAACAGCTCGGCCAGCAGCGCCTTGAGCGTCGACGACATCGGCGCCCCGCCGTTGGCGACGGCGAAGAGCGACGACGCGTCCCACCGCTCCGGCTCGGCCTGCCAGGCGGCGGCGATCGGGCGGCCGACGGCGTCGCCCACCACCGTCAGCGAGTTCACGCCCTCGTCCTGCACCGCCTGCCACACCCGCTCGGGCACGAGCCGGCCCGGGTGCAGCGTCGTCTTCCCGCCGGCGAGGAGCCACGACCACGTCGTCCACTGGGCGGCCGCGTGCATGAGCGGAGCCAGCGGCATGTAGCTGAAGGCGGGCACGATGCGCTCGAGGAGCTGCGACGTGTCGTCGACCGGGCCGTTCAGGCGCATGGGGTCGCCGCCGCCGAGGAGCGCGAAGAACGCGTCCTCCTGGCGCCAGACCACGCCCTTGGGGCGCCCCGTCGTGCCGCCGGTGTACATCAGGTACTCGTCGTCGCCGCTGCGACCCACGGTCACGATCGGCTCGGGCGACGACGCCGCCAGGGCGTCCTCGTAGGCGAGGGCGCCGGGCAGGTCGGCCTCCTCCCCCTCCACCACCGACGGGTCGAGGTCCTCCACCACGAGCAGGGTGCGGAGGTGGTCGGTGCCGCCGGGCACCGAGGCCACCGCGCCGGTGAGCGTGCGGTGCGCCAGCAGCCCCACGGCACCGGAATCGGTCAGGAGGTGGCCGAGCTCCTCGCCGGTGTAGCGGTGGTTCATGTTGACCGGCGTGGCCCGCAGCGAGAAGCAGGCGATCATGGCCTCGATGTAGGCGGCGTCGTTGCGCAGGAACAGCCCGACCCGGTCGCCGGCGCCGATCCCGGCGGCCCGCAGGTGGTGCGCCAGGCGGTTGGCCCGCTCGGCGAGCTCGGCGTAGGTGCGCCGTTGCGGGCCGCACACCAGCGCCTCCCGCTCGGCCACCAGGGGCCACACCGACTCCCAGAGGTCGGCGTAGTTGTACGACGCTGCGGCGGTTCCCTCGGCCATATCTGACAGTGTGTCAGATGTCGCGGCGACCCCGCCGAGCCCTGACCGACGGTGCGATCAGGCCGGCGGATCGGCCGGGGGGTCGCCGAGGACGAGCTGGACACCGGCGAGGGCGGGGTCGAAGCCGGACTCCCACGGCAGCCAGCCGGCGCGGTCGGGCCACGCAAGCTGCACGACGCGGAACGGGCGCTCGCCGTACCAGGCGGTGGCCGAGGTGAAGAGGTCGGCCATGGCCTCGGCGTCGACCGGCAGGAGGGCGGCGCGCTGCTCGCCGTCGTAGAGGCCGCGGAACAGCTCCCCCACGGGGACCTGCGTGCCGCCGCGCAGGAGGTCGGCGAGCAGGCCGGCCAGGCCCCGCGCGTGCACGGGCTTGAGCCCGACGATCAGCACCTCGGGGAACCCGAACGTCTCCTCGAAGCCGATCGTGTAGCTGTAGCCGGGGATCGGGGGGTCGATGTCGGTCCGGGCCGCCACCGGCTCGAGCAGCCAGCCGTTCGTCTCGATCATCCACGCGAACTTGTCGCGCAGCTCCATCGAGCGGTCGGGGAAGACGTCGTCGTCGGCCACGACCGCG
The DNA here is from genome assembly GCA_036263575.1 of Aquihabitans sp. Taxonomy (GTDB): domain Bacteria; phylum Actinomycetota; class Acidimicrobiia; order Acidimicrobiales; family Iamiaceae; genus Aquihabitans. The sequence goes on from DATAGR010000653.1 coordinate 2,933, forward strand.
AACCTACCGGCGTCAGGCGGGGGGCTTGCTGAGCGCCTCGGCGTTGTCGCGCATGATCAGGCGGACCTCGTCGTCGCTGAAGCCCTCGAGGTCCTCGACGAACGAGCGGGGGTCGGCCAGGCCCTCGGCGTGGGGCCAGTCGGAGCCGAAGAGGACCCGGTCGGCGCCGATGGTGTCGGCCAGCCCCCGGATGTCGTCCTCGTAGTACGGCGCCACCCAGACGTGGTCGCGAAGCGTCTGGACCGGGTCGGCGGGGAAGGCGCCGGGGGTCATCGAGTGGGCCTTGGCCAGCTTCTTCACCAGCGGGCCGATCCACTCCGAGCCGCTCTCGATGGTGGCCACCCGCAGCGAGGGGTGGCGCTCGAACACGCCGTGGCACACGAGGGCGGCGACGGTGTCGGCGATGGCTCGATCCGAGGTGAGGATGCCGTAGAGCGGCGTGCGCCGGAAGGCCT
>DATAGR010000654.1:0-10224 GCA_036263575.1 Aquihabitans sp.
CGGGCCGGGTCGCCCCGGAAGGCCGGGTCGGAGCTCAGGGCCAGCACGTCGGCCGCCGGCGGCGCGACGAGGTCGTGGGCCCGCACGTACCCCTCGTAGCCCACCGCCGTCGAGCCCGACCACGCCAGCTGCGTGCGGTACGCGTGGGCGTCGCCGGTCACGCGGTCAGCTCGTCAGCCGGTGTAGCTGGCCACGCCCGACACCGGGGTCGCGCCGGGGGCGACGCCCGGGCCCGACGGCGGTGGGCTGGTCGGCGGGGTGGTGGCCGGCGGCGTGGTGGGCGGGGTCGTGGTGGGGGGCTGGGGACCCACCGGCTCCCGGGCCGCCACGACGTCGACGTGGTCCGTCAGGACCGCCGACTCCGGGACCTTCTCGTCGACGACGCGGAAGGCCGTGGTCCACTCGTCGGGCGTCACCGTGATCAGCGCGTAGCCGCGCTTGCGGGGGTTGCCGTAGCGGGCCCACGGCGCGGCGGCGAGGGCGGACTCGAAGAGGTCGATGAAGGCCTCGTCGAAGCGGCTGCTGATCGACGTGGTGACGATCTCGTTGGCGATGTCGGGGGCGGCCGGGTCCTCGTAGTCGAGGCGGACGCCGCCCGCCGCCGCCAGGTGGATGTCGCCCGACAGCACCATCGGGTTGCGCACCTCGCGGTCGATCAGGCTGCGCAGCAGGCGGTTGCGGGCGGCGACGTAGCCGTCCCACTGGTCGTAGTTGTAGAAGGTGGCGTCGCCGACCGGGATCGGCGTGGCCGTCATGACCGTCTGCTGGGCGATGGCGTTCCAACGGGCGTCCGACGTCGCGAACTCGCCGTCGAGCCACGCCTCCTGCTCGGCGCCGAGCATGGTCTGGGTCTCGGCGTAGCGCTCGGGCCGGTCGGCGACCTCGGACTCCGTGGTGCCGGTGGCGTACGGCGAGCGGTACTGGCGCCCGTCAAGCACGTACAGGCGGAGCAGGTCCGAGTGCTCGACCACCCGGTAGATCTTGTAGTCCGGGCTGTCGGGGGCGGGGAGCCGCACGGGCTGGTGCTCGTACCAGACCTGGTAGGCGTCGGCCCGCCGGGCGAGCCACGCGGCCTGGGCGGCCGGGTCGCCGGCGGCGGCGCCCCGCTTGCCGAGGTCGGCGATCATGTTGTTCGCCACCTCGTGGTCGTCGACCGTGAGGATCCACGGCGCCCGGGCGTGCGAGGCCTTGAGGTTGGGGTCGCCCTTGTAGAGCTCGTAGCGGGCCCGGTAGGTGGCGAGGTCCGTGCTCTCGGGGAGCGTCAGCGGCCGGGGCTGGCGGTTGGCGCTCGACTCGTAGATGTAGTCGCCCACGAACACCACGAAGTCGAGGTCCTCGGCGGCGATGCCGGCGTGGGCCGTGTAGTAGCCGTCGGCCCAGTTCTGGCAGCTGGCCAGGGCGAAGCGGGCCTGCGTGGGCGACGATCCCGTTCCCGGGAACGTGCCGGTGCGCCCGACCGGGCTGGTGCGGCCGTCGGCGGTGAAGCGGTACCAGTAGGACCCGCCCGGCTCGAGGCCGTCGGCGTCGACGTGGACGGAGTGGGCCAGCGCGGCCACCGCCGGCGCCGTGCCCGAGGCGACGATCGTGGTGAACCCCTCGTCGGTGGCCACCTCCCAGTCGACGGCCACGTCGGTGGCCGGCAGCGGGTCGGCCGCCGGGTCGGGCGAGACCAGCCGGGTCCAGAGGATCACCGTGGTCGAGGTCGGGTCGCCAGACGCCACCCCGAGCGGGAACAGCTCCCCGACGGGCAGCGCGGCCGCCGCCCGTCGCGCCGACGCCAACCCGATGGGGTCGAGCATGGCCAGGCCCGCCGCCGCCACCGCGCCGGCGAGGAACCGCCGTCGGCTGGTGAGGACGGGGTCCTCGACCACGTCTCCGGACATGGCTTCGATGCTGGCTTCGATCACGGGTCCCCCTCGGGCTGCACGACCGGGGGAGTGTCGCGCACCCTGGCCGCCTCCGCGCGGTGGCAACCCGAACGGGTGGGATCAGCGAGCGCTAGGCCGGAGCACCGAGACCAGAGCGCCGACGGCCAGCAGCCGGCCCAGCGTGGTCGCCGCACGTCGCGTACCGACGGCCCCGGCCGCGCCGATGGTGGCGATCGAGCCGGCCGACCCGATGGCGAGGATGGACCCGGCGGAGCCGATGGAGAGGATCGAGCCGGCCGACCCGATCGACAGCACGGAACCTGCCGATCCGATCGAGGCCACCGAGAGGAACGAGCCGATCGAGGCCACCGACGACGCCGACCCGATCGAGGCGACGGACCCCGTCGACCCGTCGGCCGGCAGCGACCGTCGCCCAGCAGGTGTGGCCTTCGTGCGCATGGGTCCACGGTAGGCGGCGGTAGCTTCGGGTGCCGATGGCCGCCACGACCGCCCCCCAGCTCCGGAAGGCGCTGAAGCGCCAGGCGCCCGGGCTCGTCGTCGAGCGGGAGCTCTGGGCCGAGGGCCATCAGGTCGTGGTGGGCATCGATGAGGTCGGCCGCGGCGCCTGGGCCGGGCCGCTCACCATCGGTGCCGCCGTCCTGCCCCAGGATCGCCGGGTGAACAAGGTCCGGGACTCCAAACAGCTCACCGCGCGCGAGCGGGAGGCCCTCTTCGACCGGATCGCCGACTGGTGCACCGCGTGGGCCGTCGGCCACGCCAGCCACCAGGAGTGCGACGAGCTCGGCATGTCGGAGGCCCAGCGGCTCGCCGCCCGGCGGGCCATCGAGGGCCTCGGCGTGCGGCCCGACCGCTGCCTGCTCGACGGCAACTGGGACTTCGTGGGCGGTGGGATCACCCGCCGCATCGTGAAGGGCGACGCCACGTGCCTCTCCATCTCGGCCGCCAGCATCCTCGCCAAGGTCACCCGCGACCGCATGATGCGCCTGGAGGACGAGGCGTTCCCCGCCTACGACTTCGCCTGGAACAAGGGCTACCCGTGCCCCCGGCACAAGCAGGCGCTCCGCGGCCTCGGCCCCTCGGCGATCCACCGTCGCAGCTGGGCCTTCATGGACGACATCCCCTGGACCGGCGCCCGTCGGTACTGGCGGCCCGGCGCCCAGGAAGCGCTCTTCTGATCGGTTCGGCCGGCCAGCCGCCCCCCGCCGACCTTGACCCCGGACCGAGGTACGGGCCGTAGCGTCGACGGCATGGGTGCCCTGACCATCGGCCGGCTCGCCGACGCGGCCGGCGTCAACGTCGAGACCGTCCGCTACTACGAGCGCCGCGGCCTGCTCGTGCCGCCGCCGCGCACGGCGTCGGGCTACCGGCAGTACGGCGACGCCGACCTCTGGCGCCTGGCGTTCATCCGCCGGGCCAAGGCGCTCGGCTTCACCCTCGCCGAGATCTCCTCGCTCCTCGAGACCGACGCGACCGGCGCGCGTTCGGCCGAGCGCGTGCTGGCCACCGCGTCGGCCCGCCTCGCCGCCGTCGAGCAGCAGATGGATGACCTCGACCGCGTGCGCGCCCGCCTGCGCTCGCTCCTCGCGACCTGCGAGCAGGGCGGCGACGACTGCACCTCGCTGCGCCCCGAACCCGTCTCGACCTGATCCACCGCCCCGGGCCGACGTCATGGCCCCTCCGCCGGTGGTGCGCTGCGGCCGGGGCGTTGCCGGTTGTGGACCGGGCACAGCAGGCGACCGTTGTCCTGGGTGGCGAGGCCGCCGTCGGTGTACTCGACGATGTGGTCGACGTGGCAGCGCTCCGCGGGTTCTCGACAGCCGGGGAAGGTGCAGTGGCGGTCGCGTACCTCGATGGCGCGCCGGGGTGGCGCCGGTGAAGCAGCGGGTGCGGACGCCGACGTCGATGACCCGTGAGCCGGGTCCGAACACGATGCGTTCGACGTCGGCCCGGTCGAGGATCGAGGCGACCTGGGCGGGGGTGAGGACGGTGCCGTCGGAGAGCTCGCAGACACGGTCCTCGAACGGCTGGCGGGTGCCGTCGGCACCGGGCCGAGGTGGCGCCCATGGCGGTGAAGTGGCCGGGCGGGCGAGGCGTTGGTCGGTGGTGGGTCCGAGGCCGCACACGTGGTCGATGAAGGTGCGGTGGTCGACGAGCACGGTGAGCAGGACGCGTCCCTGGCGTACGAACGTTCGATGGACGCCACGACCCTCTTTGTCCGGTTCGAGTGAGACCTCCGAAAGAAGTTCCGGCGGCGGTCCAGGCGCGGCGCGGCCCTCCGTCGTCGTCAGTCCAGGGCGAGGTGGTCGGCGAGGTCGTCGAGCAGGCGGGTGCGGCTGCGGGCGCCGACGAGGGTGCGGACGACCAAGCCGTCGACGTAGAGCACCAGCGTGGGGGCGCTCATCACCTGGTGACGGACGGCGAGGTCGGGGTTGGCGTCGATGTCGACCTCGACGACCGCGAGGCGACCGGCCAGGTCCACCGCCAGCTCGGCGAGCACGGGCGAGAGCTGGCGGCAGGGCGCGCACCACGAGGCGGTGAAGTCGACGAGGAGCGGGGTCGTCGCGGCGGCCACCGCCTCGTCGAAGGTGGTCGAGGTGAGGGCCAAGACCGGGCTGAGGTCGGCGCCGGCGGGCGCAGCGGCGGGGGCGGTGGGGGCATCGGTGGTGGTCATGCGCGGGACGGTACGTCCCGGACCACGGTCCGGGGTCAAGCCCTCGTCGCTCCCCGGCCATCCGATCGGGTGGGCGGCGACGTACCGTTGCCGATGACGTCGCCCGCCGCCGAGCTGCCGCCGCGCCGGCTGCTCGGGCGCTACGGGTACCCGACCAGCCACCGGCTGATCGAGATCGCCTCGGTGCTCGCCTTCACCATCCTGGCGAGCGTGCTGGCCCGCCGGGTCGTTGCGGCGCTGGCCGAGCGGGCCGACCCGGCCACCGCGGTCCTGGTCGCCGCAGCCGTCGTCGCCGCCCTGGTGGTGGCCGACCTGCTCTCGGGGGTGGTGCACGCGATCTGCGACAACCTCGGCTCGATCGACACGCCGGTGGTCGGGCGGAAGTTCATCCGGTCGTTCCGCGAGCACCACACCGACCCGCTCGACATGACGCGCGGGGACCTCATCCGGGTCAACGCCGACAACTCCCTCGTGTGCCTGCCCGTGCTGGTGTCCACGCTGGTGTGGCTCGACGTCGGGAGCCACCCCGTCGCGGCCTCGTTCCTGCTCGCGCTGACAGGCTTCGTCGTCGTGACCAACCAGATCCACAAGTGGGCCCACATGGCCGAGGTGCCGACCGTCGTCCGGTGGCTCCAGCGGCGGAGGCTCGTGCTGTCACCCGAGCACCACCGCGTCCACCACACGCCGCCCTACGCGTCGCACTACTGCATCACGTCGGGCATCACGAACGACGTGCTCGGCCGCATCGGCTTCTGGCCGTTCCTGCTCGAGGGCTGCCGCCGCCTCGGCCACGTGCTGCCGGGCTCGCCGGCCGCCGGCGCGTCGCAGGGCCCCGGCGCCTGATCGGCTACCTCCGACGTCATGGCCGGACCGCGCCGGGCGCGCCACGCTGGCCCGATGCGCCGCTCGACCCCGATCACGCCGACCCCGACCCCCACCGCGCCGTGACCGACCGGGACGGCAGGCCGGCCCCCACCCCAGAGGCCCGCCTCGACGCCCTCGGCCTGGCGCCGATCCGGCTGCCCGTGTTCGGCACGTTCGAGGCCGCGGTGCGCACGGGCCACCTGCTCCACACGATGGGCCACTGGCCGCTGCGTGGCGACCAGGCGGTGACCGGGCGCCTCGGCGACGACCTGTCCGTCGACGACGGGCGCGACGCGGCCCGGCTGGCCGCCCTGGCGCTGATCGGCACCCTGGCCGACGAGCTCGGCGACCTGTCGGGGGTGGCCCGCATCGCGTCGGTGCTCGTCGTGGTCAACGCCACCGCCGACTTCGCCCAGCACACCGCGGTGGCCGACGCGGCGTCGGACCTCCTCGTCGACGTGTTCGGCGACCGCGGTCGCCACGCCCGCCTGGCGTTCGGCGCGCCGTCGCTCCCCGCCGGCCTCGCCCTCGAGCTGACGGCGGTGGTCCAGGTGGCCGACTGACCGCCCCGCCGCCCGCTGACAGCCCCCCGGTGGGAGGCTGGGGCCGGAGGTGGTGGGATGCGCCTGCGGTTGGCAGCGGTGCTCGTGGTGCTGGCGGTCGTCTTCGCGGGCGGCGCGGTGTGGGCGGTGTCCACCTCCGACGTGCGGGGCGACACCGCCTGCGGTCCCGTCGCCCTCCAGCGCAACCGCCGCTTCGCGGTGTGCGACGGGTTCTACGCCGCCCGCACGACGTGGGCCGTGGTCCTGGTCGCGGGCGCCGGTGCGGCAGCGGTCACGGCCGTGCGCATCGGGCGGGCAGGTCGACGGGTCAGTGCGGGATGTCCTTGAAGGGGCTCTTGGAGTCGATGCCCGGCTCCTTGGGGAGGCCGAGGACGCGCTCGCTCACGATGTTGCGGAGCGTCTCGTCGGATCCGCCCGCGATGCGCATGCCGGGCGTGCCGCAGATGAACGTGCTCCAGGCCCACGTGCCCCACTCGCCGCTGTCGGCCTGGACCCGCGGGCCGAGGACCTTGGCCACGAACTCGGCGGTGGCCGTGAGGTTGTTGGTGAGGGCGAGCTTGCCGATCGAGAGCTCGGGGCCGGGCAGGCCGCCGGCGCGGAGCTTGTCGGCGGCGCGCATGTTCGTGAACTTGGCGACCTGGTAGCCGGTGTAGAGCTTGGCCAGCTCGTCGCGCAGCACGGGGTCGTCGTCGACGCCGAAGTGGCGCATCATCTCGATGAGCCGGGTGGCGCTGGCCAGGCCCATGCCGCCACCGCCGCCCCCACCGCCGCCGATGGACGCCCGCTCGTTCATGAGCGTGGTGAGCGCCACGGTCCAGCCCATGTTCACGTCGCCGAGGCGGTGGTGGTCGGGCACGCGCACCTCGTCGAAGAACACCTCGTTGAAGGCGGCGCCGCCGGTCATCTGGCGCAGCGGGCGCACCTCGACGCCGGGGGCGTGCATGTCGACCACGAAGCCGGTGAGGCCCTTGTGCTTCGGCAGCTCGGGGTCGGTGCGGCAGATGATCTCGCCGATGTCGGAGTAGTGGGCGCCGGAGGTCCAGACCTTCTGGCCGGTGACGACCCACTCGTCGCCGTCGCGCTCGGCCTTCGTCTGCAGGCCGGCGAGGTCGGAGCCGGCGCCGGGCTCGCTGAAGAGCTGGCAGCCGACGAGCTCCCCCGAGTACATGCGGTTCAGGTAGGCGAGCGTCTCGGGCGCGCCGTGGGCCTGGATGGTGGGCGCCACCATCCCGAAGCCGATGCCGAAGAAGTTCTGCTTCGGGGCCTGGTAGCCGGCCTCGAGCGACTTGTAGAGCTGGTCGTGGGCCTTGCTCAGGCCTCGGCCGCCGAGCTCGGTGGGCCCGGCGATCCAGTGCAGCCCGGCCTCGGCCCGCTTGGCGAGCCACGCCTTGGCGTCGGCCAGCTGCTTGGCCTCCACGTCGGGGGCGACCTCCTCGAAGAGGGCGACGTCGTCGTCGCCCTGGCCCCACACGAACTCGGTGGCCGGCGGCCGGGGCTCGGCGTTGGCCTCGAGGAAGGCGGTGGCCTCGGCACGAAAGTCGTCGAGCGTGGTCTCGGGCATGGGGCGTCCTCTGCGGTGCGACTTGACTGTGCGGTCAAGTTACCTCGCCGGGGGCTCGGCGCACACGCCCGGTGGCCACGAGGTCTGGCTCGCGGGGCGGTCGGGGAGGCTCCTCGGCATGACCGACGCCAGCGATCCCACGAGCGACGACCAGGACCGCCTCGACGCCCTGGAGGGCGACGTCGACGCCCTGCGCGAGCGGGCGGAGGACGACCTCGAGCCCGGTGGCCAGGGCCGCACGTTCGCCGACGAGGGCGTGCGCGAGCAGGTGGAGCACAAGGGCGACACCGAGCACCCGGGCGGCGCGATCAACCCCTGAGCGCCGGTACGGTCGACGCCATGGAGCGCCTCCGCCCGTACCCGGTCGCCGCCTTCGCGGCGCTCACGCTGCTGATCTGGGGCAACCGCATCTGGCTGGCCTGGACCAACGACGAGGACACCGTCGCCGAGAAGCTCGTGTGGTCCACGCCGATCACCCTCTTCGTGCTGGCCGCCGTGGCCGTCGTGGTGCTGCTGCTGCGGGGCACGGATCGCACGGCACCCTCGTTCCGCCTGCTGGTGCGGGCCTTCGCCGGCGGCACCGTCGTGTTCTGGGCGATCCGGGCGCCGATGATCCTCCTCGCCGACCACGGCGTCGCGTTCAAGGTCGTGCACGCCGTCCTGGCGATCGCCTCGGTGGTCGCCGCGGTCGCGGCCTGGCGCTCGCTGGAGTGGCCCGCCGCGGTGGCCAGCCGGCCCGGCGTCCTCGTCGACCGGTAGCTGCTCGAGCGTTCGCCAGCGCCCGCACGGCGGAGGTCGCGGCGCCGACGGCCGAACGCTGGGATGATGCCCGGGTGCGCAGGGCGAACGGGGCCGGGGTCCGTCGGGGGGCAGGTGCGGCGCTGGCGATCGCGCTGGTGCTGGCCGCGTGCAGCGACGACGGCGACGGCGACGCCGGACGCGACGAGCGGTCGACCGAGGCGGCGGCCGACCGCCCGACCACGACGGAGGGCCCCACGAGGACGGCCGCGTCGCCCGCCGACGACCTCCGGCTGCACCAGCTGCAGGTGGTCGGCACCCACAACAGCTTCCACGTCGCGGCGCCGCCGGAGGAGCTCGCCCTGCTGACGGCGCTGAACCCCGAGCAGGCGGCCCAGCGCCGGTACTCGCACCGCCCGCTGCCGGAGCAGCTCGACGACCAGCAGGTCCGCCAGCTCGAGCTCGACGTGTTCGCCGACGCCCAGGGCGGCCTCTACGCCGAGCCGGCCCTGCGCCGCCAGGCCGGCCTCCCCCCGCTGGTCGACACCGTGCCCGAGCTGGCCGAGCCCGGCACCAAGGTGCTCCACGAGCAGGATGTCGACTACCACTCGGTGTGCCCGACGCTCGTGGCGTGCCTCACCGGGCTGGAGGCGTGGTCCAGCGCCAACCCCGACCACGTGCCGGTGGCGGTCCACCTCCAGCTCAAGGACGGGCCGCTGATCTTCCCCGTGCCCGACCAGGCGGTCCCCGAGCCGTGGACGGCCCAGGCCCTCGACGGGCTCGACGCCGAGATCCGGTCCGTCTTCGACCCCGACCGCCTCATCACGCCCGACGACGTGCGGGGCGACCGGTCCACCCTCGAGGAGGCGGTGCTGGACGAGGCGTGGCCGACGCTCGGCGAGAGCCGCGGCAAGGTCCTGTTCCTGCTGCTCAACGGCGAGCCGTACCGGGCCCGCTACCGCGAGGGCCACCCGAACCTCGAGGGCCGCGTGCTGTTCACCAACGCCGAGCCCGGCCAGCCCGACGCCTCGTTCGTGGGGGTCGACGACCCGACCGAGGACCCCGACCGCATCGCCGAGCTCGTCGCTGCCGGCTACCTCGTGCGCACTCGGGCCGACGAGCCCGACGCCGAGGCCCGCACCGGTGGCACCGCCCGGCGCGACGCCGCCGTCGCCAGCGGCGCCCACTGGATCAGCACCGACCACCCGGCACCCGACGGGGCGCGCGAGCTGTACGGGACCGACTACGTCGTCGCCCTGCCCGGCGGCGTGGCCGCCCGCTGCAACCCGGTCAGCGCGCCCGACGCCTGCGACGACGCGGCGGTGGAGCCGGGTTGACCGTCAGGCCGGGCCGGTCGCGCCGGCGGCGCCCGGTGCGCCGGCGGGCCCGGGGCCGAGGTCGACGTCGAGGGCCAGGGTGAGGCAGCGACACCCGCCACCTGCCTTGAGGAACTCGCCGACGTCGCACGTCACCACGTCGAACCCCCACGCCTCGAGCTGGCGGCCGACCCGGACGGGCGTGACCGGCATGACGATCGTGGTGCCGACCACGACGGAGTTGGCGCAGAACGTCAGCGCCTCGTCGTCGGTGAGCCACAGCACCTCGGGCACGAGCTCCTCGACCACCCGCCGCCCGGCCGCCGTCCAGCCCAGCGGCGCCCCCATGGCCCGGCGGTCCGACAGGGGGCAGAACGTGATGTCGAGGTGGTAGAAGCGCTCGTCGGCCAGCTCGACGGTGCGGACCTCGCCGCCGGTGAGCACGGCGAGGTCGGCGGCGGCCCGCTCGTCCGAGCGGAAGCGGTGCGCCGACAGCAGCACGTCGCCGAAGGGCAGCGCGTCGCCGGCGCCCTCGTGGCCGACGTCAGCGGGCAGGCGGTCGACCGCCCACCCCGCCGCCGCGAACCACTCGGCGAAGCGCTCGGTCTCGCCCTGGCGCTCG
>DATAGR010000655.1:0-3442 GCA_036263575.1 Aquihabitans sp.
TCGGCGCCGGCGGGGGCTCCGTCGCCGCCCTCGACGCGGGCGGCGCCCACACGGTGGGGCCCCGCAGCGCCGGCGCCGTGCCCGGCCCCGCCTGCTACGGCGCCGGCGGCACCGAGCCCACCGTCACCGACGCCGACCTCGTGGCCGGCCGCCTGCACGACGGTGCCGCGCTGCCGGGCATCGGGCCGCTGGATCGGCGAGCCGCCGAGGCGGCGCTCGAGGCGGCCGGGGTCACTGCTGACGACGTGCTCGCCGTCGTGGACGCGGCGATGGAGGAGGCGGTGCGCGCCGTCTCGGTTGCGCGCGGCGTCGACCCGTCGGGCCTGGCGCTGGTGGCGTTCGGCGGAGCCGGCCCGCTCCACGCCTGCGCCATCGCCGACGCCCTGGGCATGGCTGCGGTCGTGGTCCCGGCCCGGGCGGGCGTCCTGTCGGCGGTCGGCTGCCTGGGCGCGCCGCGCCAGCACGACGTCGTCCGCACGTGGCCCGGTGGCGCCGACCTCGCCGGGCTCGACACCGCCCTCGAGGCCCTCGCCGCCGAGGCGCTCCTCGCCGTGCCGGAGGGCGAGGTCTCGACGTCGGTGGAGTGCCGGTACGAGGGCCAGAGCCACGAGCTGCGGGTGGCGGCGGTGGCCGACTTCCCGGCCGAGCACGAGCGCCGCAACGGCTACGCCCGGCCGGGCACGCCGGTGGAGGTCGTCGCGCTCCGCGCCACGGCGCGCCGGACCGCGCCCGTCGGGCCTGCGGACCTGCCGGCGCCGGCGCGCTCGACGGTGGAGGGGCCCGCCGTCGTGGCCGAGCCCGACTGCACGATCTGGGTTCCCGACGGCTGGCGGGGCGACGTGCACCCCACGAGCGGCGCCCTCGTCCTGACCCGGGTCGGTGCGCGGTGATGGGCCCGGCCGAGCTGGCGGTGCTGATCGCCCGGCTGACCGGTGTGGCCCACGAGGTGGGCGAGGTCCTCCGGCGAGGCGCCTTCAGCCCGAACATCAAGGAGCGGGCCGACTGCTCGGCCGCCCTGTTCACCGCCGACGGCACCCTGCTCGTGCAGGCCGAGCACATCCCCGTGCACCTCGGCTCCATGCCGGCGTCGGTGGCCGCGGCCATCGCCGCCCTCGGCCCCACGGTGGCGCCCGGGGAGGAGGTGCTGCTGAACGACCCGTTCGCCGGCGGCACCCACCTGAACGACGTCACGTTGGTGACCCCCGTGTTCGCCGGGGAGCCGCCGACGCTGGTCGGCTGGGTGGCCAACCGGGCCCACCACGCCGACCTCGGCGGCGCCGCCCCCGGGTCGCTGCCGGCCGACGCGACCGAGATCCAGCAGGAGGGCCTGCGCATCCCGCCGGTCCGGTTGACGCCCGAGGTGGCGGCCATCGTGGCGGCGTCGTCGCGCACCCCCGTCGAGCGCGCCAGCGACCTCGACGCCCAGGTCGGCGCCAACCGCCTCGGCGTCGGGCGCTTCCGGGCCGTCATCCCCGAGCTCGACCGGCTGGTGGCGGCGCGACGCGCCGGCGACGGCGGTGCGGCCGCGCACCCGCTCGACGAGGTGGTGGCCTACGGCGAGCGCCGCATGCGCGCCGCCCTCGCCGCCGTCCCCGACGGCACGTGGCGCTTCGAGGACGTGCTCGACAGCTTCGGGCCCGAGCCGCACCAGCAGGAGCCCACCACCATCCGCCTCGCGATCACGGTGGCCGGCGACGAGGTCACGTTCGACTTCACCGGCACCGACGCGCAGCGGCGGGGCAACGTCAACGCGGTGGAGGCGGTGACCGTGTCAGCCGTGGCGTGGGCGCTCCGCTCGGCGCTCGACCCGACGCTCCCCGCCAACGGCGGCGCGCTGCGGCCGGTGCGCGTGGTGGCGCCGCCGGGGTCGGTCGTGGCCGCCCGGCCGCCTGCGGCGGTGGGCGCCGGCAACGTCGAGGTGTCCCAGCGGGTGGCCGACGTCTGCCTCGGCGCCCTCGCCCAGGCCTTGCCCGACCGGGTCCCGGCCGCGTCCCAGGGGACGATGAACAACCTCCTGCTCGGCGGCGACGGCTGGGTCTCGTACGAGACGGTGGCCGGCGGCCAGGGCGGCCGACCGCCGCGGCCGGGCAGCGGCGGCGCGCCGGTGCCGGGCATGAGCGGCGTCCACACGGCCATGACCAACACCCGCAACACGCCCACGGAGGCGTTCGAGCGGGCGTTCCCCGTCCGGGTCCTGCGCTACGCGCTCCGGCGGGGGAGCGGCGGCGCCGGCGCGGCGCCGGGCGGCGACGGCATCGAGCGCGACCTCCTGGTGCTCGAGGATGTGACGCTCAGCCTCATCACCGAGCGGCGGACGAGCCGGCCCTGGGGCCTCGCCGGCGGCAGCGACGGGGCGGTGGGGGAGGGCTGGCTGCTGCCCGGCGGCGACGAGGCCCGTGCCGAACCCCTGCCCGACAAGTGCACGATCCGCGTCGCCGCCGGCGACGTCATCAGGATGAGGACCCCCGGCGGCGGCGGTTGGGGGCGCCCGCCCGCGGGCTGAGCGGGAGAGGCGGACTCAGCGGATGGGGACGTCGAAGTAGGTGTCGGGGTGCGGCTCGTCCGAGAGGACGTAGTGCCACCACTCCCGGTCGTAGCGCTCGAACCCGCTGGCCTCCATCACGACGCAGAGCGTCCGGCGGTTCCGGGCGACCGTGCCCGAGAGGCCGGGTGCGCCGTGGTGCGACCGCGCGTCCATCAGGTCGTGGCGCCCGCCCATGTCGGCCAGCTCCAGGTCGTCCAGCCGGAAGAGCGTGAGGTCGACGGCCGCTCCCCGGCTGTGGCCCGACCGGTCGGCGATGTAGCCCCTCGTCCACATCTCGGCGCGGTCGATGCCGGGGTGGAACGCCGCCTTCGTCACCGGGTCGTCCGGTCCCTCGGACCACGCCCGGAAGCGATCGACGGCGCGCTGTGGGCGGTAGCCGTCCCACAGCAGGAGGCCGAAGCCGAGCTCCGCGGCACGGTCTCGGGCCACTCGCAGCGCGCCGGCGAGGGCCGGCGTGCCGGCGATCCGGTTCACCTCGTAGCCGTCGACCGGCGCGCCGGTGAAGTTGTCCCACGTGGCGTACTTGGCGTCCCAGCGGATGCCCGGCAGCACCTCGTCGAGGAAGACGAACCCCTCCTCCACGATCACCGCCCCAGCGCAGCCACGAGGCACCGATCGACGACCTCGGTCAGGTCCAGGCCGGCGGCGGCCATCATGCGCGGGTAGCGGCTGTACGTCGTGAACCCAGGCAGCGTGTTGACCTCGTTGAGGACGATGCGCCCGTCCGCCTCGAGGAACAGGTCCACGCGCGCGAGCCCGCGGCACCCGAGCGCCCGGTAGACCGCCTTCGCCGTCCGCCGGACCTCGTCGCGCGTCAGACGGGGCAGGTCGGCGGGGACCGTGATCACCGCGTTCTCGGAGCCCTTCTCGGGCTCGGCCTCCTGGTGGATGCGGAAG
>DATAGR010000656.1:0-3543 GCA_036263575.1 Aquihabitans sp.
AATCCCAAGTCGCTGTCGCTGCGGGCGCACTCGCAGACCTCGGGCTGGTCGCTGACCGCGCAGGACGTCTACAACAACGTCGTCCGCACCTGCCTGGAGGCGATGGCCGCCACCCAGGGGCACACCCAGTCGCTGCACACCAACGCCCTGGACGAGGCGCTGGCGCTGCCGACCGACTTCTCCGCGCGGATCGCCCGCAACACCCAGCTGCTGCTGCAGCAGGAGTCCGGGACGACGCGGGTGATCGATCCCTGGGGCGGGTCGGCCTACGTCGAGAAGCTCACCTACGACCTCGCCCGGCGCGCCTGGGCGCACATCCAGGAGGTCGACGAGCACGGCGGCATGGCGCAGGCCATCGACGACGGCATCCCGAAGCTGCGCATCGAGGAGGCGGCGGCGCGCACCCAGGCCCGCATCGACTCCGGCCGCCAGCCGGTCATCGGGGTCAACACGTACCGGGTGGACGCCGACGAGGCGATCGAGGTGCTCAAGGTCGACAACGCCGACGTCCTGGCGCAGCAGAAGGCGAAGCTCGAACGGCTGCGCGCCGAGCGGGACGGGGAGGCGGTGGCGGAGGCGCTGCGCCGGCTGACCGACGCCGCGAGGGCCGCGACCGAGGGACGGCGGGACGGCGACCCCGGCTCGAACCTGCTGAAGCTCGCCGTCGACGCCGCCCGCGCGAAGGCCACCGTCGGGGAGATCTCCGACGCACTGGAGGAGGTCTACGGCCGGCACGCCGGGCAGGTGCGGACGATCTCGGGCGTGTACCGCCAGGAGGCCCAGGCGGGCGAGGAAGGGAGCGCCGGTCCGTTGGAGGAGACCCGCCGCATGGCGGCGGCGTTCGAGGAGGCCGAGGGCCGCCGGCCGCGCATCCTGGTCGCCAAGATGGGCCAGGACGGGCACGACCGGGGGCAGAAGGTGATCGCCACCGCGTTCGCCGACCTCGGCTTCGACGTCGACGTCGGCCCGCTGTTCCAGACCCCCGAGGAGGTCGCCCGCCAGGCGGTGGAGGCCGACGTGCACGTCGTCGGCGTCTCGTCGCTGGCCGCCGGGCACCTGACCCTGGTGCCGGCGCTGACGAAGGCGCTGGCCGACCTCGGCGCCGACGACGTGCTGGTCGTCGTGGGCGGCGTCATCCCGCCCGACGACGTCCCGGCGCTGCTCGAGACGGGCGCCGCGGCGGTCTTCCCGCCGGGCACGGTGATCGCCGAGGCGGCGCAGGAGCTGCTGCGCACGCTGTCGCAGCGCCTCGGCCACTGATGGGCGCTGAGCCGACCGCGCTGGTCGAGGGTGTCCGCGCCGGTGACCGGCGGGCCGTCGCGCGCGCCATCACGCTGGTCGAGTCGCGCCGCGCCGACCACCGCGAGCAGGCGCAGGAGCTGCTCGTCGAGCTGCTGCCGCACGCCGGGGCGGCCCGGCGGATCGGGATCAGCGGGGTGCCGGGGGTGGGCAAGTCGACGTTCGTCGACACGCTCGGCGTCACGCTGACCGCGGCGGGCTCGCGGGTCGCCGTGCTGGCCGTCGACCCGTCGTCGGCGCGGTCCGGCGGCTCCATCCTCGGTGACAAGACACGCATGGCCCGGCTCGCGGTCGACGAGCACGCCTTCATCCGGCCCTCCCCGACGTCGGGCACCCTCGGTGGTGTCGCGCAGGCCACCCGCGAGTCGATGGTGGTCGTCGAGGCGGCCGGCTACGACGTCGTCCTGGTGGAGACCGTGGGTGTCGGGCAGTCCGAGGTGACCGTCGCCGAGATGGTCGACTCGTTCCTGTACCTGACCCTCGCCCGCACCGGCGACCAGCTCCAGGGCATCAAGCGCGGCATCCTGGAGATCGCCGACGTCATCGCGGTGAACAAGGCCGACGGCGACGGTGCCCCGGGCGCGCGGACGGCGGCGCGCGAGCTCGCCGGCGCCATCCGGATGCTGCGCGCGGACGACGAGGACTGGCAGGTGCCGGTCCTGACCTGCTCGGGCCTCACCGGTCAGGGGCTCGAGGAGGTGTGGGGTCGGCTGGTCGAGCACCAGGACCGGCGGCGCGCCTCGGGTGCGTTCGAGGAGCGGCGCCGGCGGCAGCAGGTGCGCTGGACCTGGCAGCTGGTCCGGGACGGACTCGAGCACGCGCTGCGGACCCACCCGGGGGTGCGGGTGCTGGCGCCGCGCCTGGAGGCCGCGGTGCTGGCCGGCGAGCTCACCCCGGCGCTGGCCGCCCGGCAGCTGCGCGAGGCGTTCCTCGGCGGCTGAGCGCCCTGCGCCGAGCCGGTAGGGCTCCCCGGGTCGGTCCGGGCGTCCTGGTCGCCGGGGGCGACAATGGGGGCCGACCGCGCGCAGCTGCCGCGCAGAACGGGGAAGGACCCATGACCCGCATCGCCATCATCGGCGGCGGACCGGCCGGCTACGAAGCCGCGCTGGTCGCCGCACAGCTCGGTGCCGACGTCACCGTCGTCGAGCGGGACGGGCTGGGAGGCGCGAGCGTCCTGTCCGACTGCGTGCCGTCGAAGACGCTGATCGCCGCCGCCGGCACCATGACCGCGGTGCGCGACTCGGCGGCGCTCGGCGTCGAGGGCGCCGACCTGTCGACCGTCGTGCTCGACCTCGCCTCGGTCAACCGGCGGGTGAAGGGGCTGGCCATGGCGCAGTCCGCCGACATCCGCGCCCGGCTGCTCGGTGAGGGCGTGCGGGTGCTCGCCGGCTCCGGCCGGCTCTCCGACGCGACCCGCGGGCTGGCCGAGCACCGGGTCGAGGTGGTCGACGCCGACGGCGCGGTCACCGCGACGCTCGAGGCCGACGTGGTGCTCCTCGCCACCGGCGCCGACCCGCGGGTGCTCCCCGGTGCCGAGCCCGACGGCGAGCGCATCCTGGACTGGCGCGACGTCTACGACCTCGACGAGATGCCCGAGCACCTCGTCGTCGTGGGGTCGGGCGTGACCGGGGCGGAGTTCGCGTCGGGGTACCTGGAGGCCGGCGTGCCGGTCACCCTGGTCTCCTCCCGCGACCAGGTGCTCCCCGGGGAGGACGTCGACGCCGCCGCCGTGGTCGAGCAGGTCTTCACCTCGCGCGGCGGCGTGATCGCCAAGCGGGGGCGGGCGGCCGCGGTCCGGCGGACCGAGAAGGGCGTCGTCGTGGAGCTCACCGACGGCCGGACGGTCGAGGGCTCGCACGCGCTGATGACCGTCGGCACCGTGCCGAACACCGGTGGGCTGAACCTCGAGGCGCTGGGCGTCGAGGTCGCCGGGTCGGGGCACGTCGTCGTCGACCGCGTGTCCCGCACGTCGGTGCCCGGCGTCTACGCCGCGGGCGACGTCACGGGCGTGTTCCAGCTGGCCTCCGTCGCGGCCATGCAGGGCCGGATCGCCATGTGGCACGCCCTGGGGGAGGCGGTGACGCCGATCCGGCTCAAGACCGTCGCGGCCAACGTCTTCACCCACCCCGAGATCGCCACGGTCGGCGTGCAGGAGCGGTCGCTGCCCGACGGGGTGCCGCTGGACGTCGTCCAGATGCCGCTGGCGACCAACGCCCGGGCCAAGATGAGCGACCTGCGCGACGG
>DATAGR010000657.1:0-2522 GCA_036263575.1 Aquihabitans sp.
CGCCCCGGATGCCCTCGGCGGTGCCCTCCTCGATGAACCAGCGGGCGTAGTCCTCGATCGGCGTGGCGACGCGGGGCGTGTACGGGCTGGTGGCGAACCAGCTCGCCAGGTCCCCCGCGCTCAGCCGCGGCATCCCGATGATGGCGACCTCCTGGGGGACGGTGACGCCGGCGGAGCCGGCCCGCAGCCGGGCCTCGGCCGCGGCGAGGCGGCCCAGCGCGTCCTCGTGCGCCCGGACCGCGGCGGCCTCGGCGGCGCTGCGCTTGTCGGCCGTGCGACGGCGGTCGGCCTCCACCGCCTCGGCGGCCTCGAGGTCCTCTCGCGCCGCGGCGAGCGCCTTGCGGGTGGCGTTCGCCGCCTTGCGGGCGCGGTCGGTGACGTCCTCCTGGCGCTCCAGGACCTGCTCGAAGATGACGGTCCGCCCGGCGAGCGGGTCGGTGGTGTCACCCTCCACCAGGGCTCGGAGGTCCTCGCCCGAGACGTCGCCGGTGACGTAGGCCTTCACGGTGAGGTCCGAGAGGCGGTCGCGCTCGTCGGCCAGCACGGCCTTGGCGCGGTCCCGGGCCCGCACCGCGTCGGCCACGACCTCCTCGGCCTCGATCCGCACGACGGCGGCATCGAAGGCCGCGGCGCGGGCCTCGCCGGCCCGTCCGGCGGCGACCATGCGGGCCAGCGAGGCGTCGGTCACCGCCTGCTCGGCGTCGACGACGGCCGCGAACACGTCGTCGGGCGACGCCGGCTCGTCGGGCGCCAGGGCCAGCGTCTCGGCCCGCACGCGCTCGGCCTCGGCCTGCTCCTCCGGGGTGCGAGGCGGCTCGACGCCCGCCTCGGGCGCCTGGTGCGGTGCCACCGGCGCGGCCGACGCGACGCCGACCGGCGAGAGCGCGACGGCCGACAGGGCGACCGCCACCGCGATCCGCCGGGCCCGCGCCGGGGCGCGCGTGGCCGTGGTGGCGCGATGTCGCTGCATGGCACGACCTATCGGCACGGCTGGCGGTCCACTGAAGTCCCCTGGGGTCGAGCGCCCGGTCCCCGTCGGGGGATGGTACGACGCCGCCCCTACCCGCACCTGTCGCCACCGTCCCATCCGGCACGCCGCAGCCCGGGCGCGGCACAGCCCGGGCGCGGGACGGCCCGCCCCGTGGGGGCGGGCCGTCGCGTTCGCTCGTCGCCGAGGCGGCGGTCAGATGCCGATGCGCTGGGCGAGCAGCTCGCGGTGGTAGGTCGGGTCGCCGAAGAGCAGCTCCGACGACTTGGCCCGCTTGAAGTACAGGTGCGCCGGGTGCTCCCACGTGAAGCCGATGCCACCGTGGATCTGGATGTTCTCGGCCGCGGCGTGGAAGTACGCCTCGGAGCAGTAGGCCTTGGCCAGCGAGGCCACCGAGGGCAGCTCGTCGTTGAGCTCGGAGGCGCACCAGCCCGCGTAGTAGGCGGCGGACTTGGCCGACTCGACCTCGAGCAGCATGTCGGCGCACTTGTGCTTGATGGCCTGGAACGAGCCGATCGGCCGGCCGAACTGGACGCGGTCCTTGGCGTACTCGACGGCCATCTCGAGGCACTTCTGGGCGCCGCCGACCTGCTCGGCGGCGAGGGCCACGGCGGCCAGGTCGAGCACCCGCTCGAGGACGGCCCAGCCGCCGCCGTCGGTCCCGATGAGGCGACCCGGCGCGTCGGCCAGGTCGACCTTCGCCTGCTTGCGGGTCTGGTCCATGGTGGAAAGCGGGGTGCGGGTGACGCCCGAGGCGCCGCCCTCGACGGCGAAGAGGCTGACGCCGGCGTCGGTGCGGGCGGCCACGATGAGCAGCGAGGCGGTGTGGCCGTCGATCACGTACATCTTCGAGCCGTTGATCTTCCAGCTGTCGCCGTCCTGGGTGGCCGTGGCGGTGATGCCCGCCTCGTCCCAGCGGCCGTTCTCCTCGGTGAACGCGAGGGTGGCGATCGTCTCGCCGGAGGCGATGCCCGGCAGGAGGTCGGCCTTGGCCTGGTCGTCGCCGCTGTGGAGCAGCGTCCCGCCGGCGAGCACGACGGTGGAGAAGAACGGCGCCGGCAGCAGCGAGCGGCCCATCTCCTCGAGGATGACGATGAGCTCGATGTAGCCGTAGCCCGACCCGCCGAACTCCTCCGGGATCACGAGGCCCTGCAGGCCCATCTGCTCGGCCATCTGCTTCCAGACGGACTCGTCGTAGCCGGTCTCGGTGTCCATGAGCTCACGGACGACGGCCTCGGACGACTTGCCCTCGAGGAACTTGCGGGTGGTCTTGCGGAGCTCTTCCTGCTCCTCGTTGAACGCGAAGTTCACGGTGTGGGTCCCCTTGGTCGATCGGGTGCGGTGCCGCATGGTGGCACGGGCGCGTCGTCGGGCGCGGCGGCGGGTGCGTACACACGTGTACCGTCGGGCGGGTGACCGACTTCCCCTCCGGACGGGGCCATCGGGGCGGCCCTGCGCACCCCGCCACCCCACCGACCGCGCCCGACGGCGGTGCAGGCGGCGAGCTGCCGGCGCGCGAGCGGCTCGGGATCCG
>DATAGR010000658.1:0-4964 GCA_036263575.1 Aquihabitans sp.
CCGACGAGTTCGGTGCGTCGACCGGCGCCCAGGGCACCACGCTCGCCGCGGTGCGGGTCGGCGTCCTGCTCTCCCTGGTCCTGCTCGCCCTCGCCGACCGCAAGGGCCGCCAGCGCCTGCTGGTGCTGGCTGCGGTCGGCGGCGCGACCGCGGCGGCGGCCGGCGCGCTGTCCCCGGACCTGTGGGTCCTCGGCGGGACCCAGACCCTGTCCCGGGCCTGCTCGACCGCCATGGGCCTCCTGATCGCCGTCATCGCCGCCGAGGAGATGCCGGCCGGCGGGCGGGCCTACGCGGCGAGCGTCCTGGCCATGACCGCGGCGCTGGGCGCGGGCTTCGCCGTCCTGTTGGTGCCGATCGCCGACGTGGCCGAGCCCGCCTGGCGGGTCATCTACGTCGTCCCGCTGCTCGCCCTGCCGCTGTTCCTCGCCGTCGGTCGCCGCCTGCCCGAGAGCCGCCGCTTCGTGCGCCCCCACGGCACCGGCGCCACGCTGGCCGGGCACCGGGGGCGCCTGCTGCTGCTGGCCTCCACCGCCTTCTTCGGCCTGCTCTTCTACGCGCCGAACACCCAGTTCCAGAACGACTTCCTCCGCGACGAGCACGGCTTCTCGGCCATCCAGCTCACGCTGTACACCCTCGGCACCAGCACGCCCGCCGGCATCGGCATCGTCCTCGGCGGGCGCCTGGCCGACACCCACGGCCGTCGCATCGTGGGCACCGTCGGCACCGTCGGCGGAGCGATCCTCCTCGCCCTCAACTACCAGGTGGGCGGCGTGTGGCTGTGGGTGCTGGCGATCATCGGCTCGATCGTCGCCGCCGTGACGGTCCCGGCCCTGGGCGTCTACGGCCCGGAGCTGTTCCCCACCGCCCTCCGAGGCAGGGCCAACGGCGTCATCAGCCTGGCCGGCGTGGCCGGCAGCGCGGTCGGCCTGGTGGCCGGTGGGCGGCTGCAGGAGCACTTCGGCCGGTTCGGCCCGGGGCTGGCGATGCTCGCGGTGGGGCCCCTCGTGGTCGCCGTGCTGGTGATGGCGAAGTACCCGGAGACCGCGCACCGCGAGCTCGAGGAGCTCAACCCCGAGGACGCGGCGACGTCCATCGCGCCCTCCCTGGGTTGAGGTCGGGCCGGTCAGGGCGCCGCCGCAAGCGTCAGGTCGCCGGCAGGGCCGCGAGCCAGGTCGAGACCGCCTCGGCGATCTCGTCGTCGCGGCCCTTCACGTCGTGGCGCGCGCCGTCGAGCCAGTGGTGGGTGACGGGGCCGGGGATGGTGGCGGTGGCCGCCTCCAGCTCCTCGGGGGTGCCGAACGGGTCCCGCGTGCCGGTCACGAACAGGCACGGGATCGAGAGCGACGGCAGGTGCTCGACCCGGAGGCGTTCGGGCTTCCCCGGCGGGTGCAGCGGGTAGCTGAGCAGCACCAGGCCGGCGGCCGGCAGGCCCTCGGCGACGGCCATCGAGCACATGCGCCCACCCATGGAGCGGCCGCCGAGGAGCAGGCGAGAGGTCGAGCTGCGCAGCTCGGTGGCGAAGGCCTCCGCCTCGGCGACCACCGAGGCGATCAGCTTGGGCGCCCGGTCCGGGGCCTTGCGGCCCTCCTTGCGGTACGGGAAGTCCACGCGGGCGACCGGCAGCGGCGTCAGCGCCTCCTCGAGGGCCACGAGCGTGTGGTGGTCGCGACCGCTCCCGGCGCCCGGGGTCAGCAGCAGGCCGGCGGGCCGTCCGGTGCGGGGGCGCATGGGGGCGACCCTAGGGCCGAGCCGGCGCCCCGACGTCGGACCGCTCAGGCCAGCAGGATGCGGCGGGCCTCGGTGAGGTCGTTGATGCGCTGGGCGGCGTCGTCGGTGGCGCCGCCGTGGTCGGGGTGGGCGGCGCGCAGCAGCTCACGGAACCGGCGCTGCACCAGGTCGTGGCCGCTGGCATCGGCGCCCAGGCCCAGCACGCCGAGCGCCCACACCACGGGGTCGCGGCCGCCGAGGGTGGCCCAGTTGGTGGTGGTGCGGGCGTCGCTCAGGTGCTCGACCAGCTGCGGTCCGACGTCGCCCCGCCAGCGGAGGCCCCGGCGCATGGCCGTGAACACCGCACCCCGGTGCTCGGGGTCGATGCGGCCGGCGGCGTACACGGCGGCCAGCACGTTGGGCTCGGGCGCCCCCGAGCGGTCGAGCTCGAAGACCAGCTCCTCGCCGGTGCCGACCAGGCGGTGGCGGTAGCCGGTGAGGCCCACGCGGTCGTCCTGGAAGCGGTGCCGGAGCCGGGGCTGCGGGATCCGCTGGCCGGCCTCGAGCTGGTGGGTCAGGCGGGTGAGGTCGTCGAGCAGGTCCGGGTCGAGGTCCGGGACGAAGGCGGCCACGATGCCACCGAGCAGCAGCCCGCCGAACCCAGGCGCCGGCGACGTCGGCAGGACCGTGACGCCGAGGGCCACGCGGCGGGTCGGCGCGATGGGCCGAGAGTGGAACGCCTCCAGTTCGGCCAGCAGCACCCGATCACGGTATCGGGACGGCCGCCCGCCGCCGCAGTCGAACGGGTGGTTCGTCGGCCTCCGCCCAGGTCAGACGAGGTCGGCGAGGCGGGCTCGGAGGGCCCGGGCCTCGTCGCGCAGCTGCTCGACCGGCTCGGCGTCGACCACTGGCTCGTCCGCCTCCTCGACCTCACCGACCGGCTCGTCGCCGTCCTCGTCGACCAACACGTCCTCGTCGACCAACACGTCCTCGTCGACCGACACGTCGCTGGTGGGGTCGTCGCCGTCGGGGAGCTCGTCGCCATCGACCGGGTCGTCCGCCGCCGACTCGTCGTCCTCGTCGCGGGCAGCCGGATCGGTCCGGGCGTCGAGGTCGGCGTGGGGCTCGACCTGCGCGGCGAGGCCCTCGACGTCGTCGACGAGGGCGGACCAGTCGGCGGCGGCGAAGCCGTACGGCACCGCCACCGGGTCGAGCGCGGCGGCGGCACGGACGTAGGCAGTGGCGAGCTTGCGGTCGTGCGGGTCCTTCACCAGGCGGTCGACGGCGACGTACACGGCGGAGAGGGCCTCCATGGCCGCCAGGCCGTCGGTGTCGTCGACGGGGCCGTCGAAGACCTCGTCGATCAGCTCGAGCACGCGGGCCTCGTCGGCCTCGGCGACCAGGAGGGCGCCGTCGTCGTCCCAGGCGTGGGGGATGGAGCCGGCGAGCAGCTGGGCGTCGAGCTCGGCCTGGCCGTCGGGGTCGAGACCCTCGATCTCGAGCGCCACCTGCGGGGCGTCGTCGGGCAGGTCGGGCACGTCGCCGCCCTCGAGCGTGGCGATGAGGTCGTCGACGGCCTCCTCGTCGGCCGCCGAGACCACCAGCGCGCCGGCCTCCCACACCCGGCCGATGCCCGCCCGGGCGAGCATGCCCTCCAACGTGACCTTGAGCTGGTTGCCCCAGCCGTCGAGCTCGTAGCCCACCTGGTCGCCGGCGCCGACCGGCGCGGCCGACGAGGCCGGGGGGTCGTCGTCACCCTCGGCGTCGGGGCCGGGGGCGTCCACCAGCATCACGTCGCAGTCGATGCAGCGACGCACCGTCGCCACGTACTGGGCCTCGCACTCGGGGCAGGTCCGGGTCGCCATGGGGGCAGCTTCGCGCGCCCGGCGCGGCCGCCGTGCAGGGCCGGTCGGCTGGGGACGGGCGGGTCAGGGGTGGGCGGCGCGGACGAGCACCGGCTCGCCCAGCACCTCGGCCAGCAGCGAGGCCCGCTCCTGGGCGGCGAACACCTCGAGGCCGACGTCGGCCTCGGGCGACGCCGGTCGGACGACGATCTCGAGCCCGTCGGGGCCGGGCTGCACCGACGCGCCCACCACCCGCTGCTCGTGGCCGCGGTCGAGCCCGATGGCCACGCGCAGCACGCCGGCCGCCACCCGCACCAGCTCCTGGCGGTCCTCGGGCAGCGTCGACCACTCGGGGTGGATCGGCTTCGGCGCGCTCTTGCGGTGGTACCGGGCGATCTGGGCCACGACCTCGATCTCCTCGTCGGTGAACCCCACCAGGCGGTCGGAGTTCCGGATGACGTAGTAGGCGTGCTTGTGGTGCTGGCCGTGGGAGATCACCAGGCCGACGTTGGCGAGGAGGGCGCCCGCCTCGAGCAGGGCTCGCGCCTCGGCGCCGAGCCCGTGGCGGTCGGCGGTGGCGTCGAAGAGCTCGAGGGCCAGGTGGGCGACGTGCTCGGAGTGGCCGGGGTCCTCGTCGCAGGCGGTCATGAGGTCGACGACGCTGCGGCGGGCGACGTCGCGCAGGTGCGGCAGGTTGCCGCCCCGCTGGCGGGCCAGGGTGTCGAGGAACACGCCCTCGCGCAGGGCGTACTCGCTGATCACCAGCTCCTGGATCCCGAAGCGCTCGACCACGCCCTCGAGCACGAGCACCCCGGCGAGGAGGATGTCGGCCCGCTTCTCGTCGAGGTCGGGGAGCTCCGCGGTCCTGCCGGCCTTGCGGGCGGCGATGGCGGCCTTGGCGACGTCACGGACCTGGCGCCTGGTCAGCACCGCCCCGTTGAGGGTGCGGAGGGCCTCGCCGCCGGCCATGCCCCGGGCGATGCGGAGGACCTGCTCGATGGTGCCGGACGACCCGATGGCGACCTCGAAGCCGTGGTCGCGGACGGGGCGCTCGAACGACGACAGGACCTCCCGGACGTGGCGACGGCAGGACTCGACCGCCGAGGGGTGCGGCTTCTCGCCGGGGAAGAAGCGGTTGGTGAGGCGCACCGCGCCCAGCTTGAGGCTCACCGACGCCAGCGCCTCGCCCTCCTCGCCGAGCAGCAGCTCGGTGGACCCGCCGCCGATGTCGCACAGCAGCAGCCGGCGGTGGAAGACCTCGAGGCCCTGGAGCACGCCGAGGTGGATCAGCCGGGCCTCCTCGACGCCCGAGACGACCTCGATGTCGACGCCGGCCTCCTCGTGGGCCCGGCGCAGCAGGAGGTCGCGGTTCTCGGCCTCGCGCACCGCGCTGGTGGCCACGGCCCGCAGCGG
>DATAGR010000659.1:0-1732 GCA_036263575.1 Aquihabitans sp.
CACGCCCGAGCGGGGCGTCGCGTCGTGCGCCTCAAGGGCGGCGACCCCCACCTCTGCAGCCGCGGCGCCGAGGAGGCCGTCGCCCTCACCGCCCGGGGCATCGCCGTGGAGGTCACGCCGGGCGTCACCGCCGCGACCGCGGCGGGTGCCGCGAGCGGGCTGCGGCGCGGCGCGTCGATCACGGTCGCCTCGGGGAACCACGACCCGGCCGGGCCCGTGGTCGATTGGGCGTCCCTGGGCCGGGACCGGGGCGACGGCGCGCTCGTCGTGCTCACCGGTCGGGCCCACCAGCGCCAGGTCGCCGACGGCCTCGTGGGCGGGGGGCGCGACCGGGCCACGCCGGCAGCCGTCGTGGCCAGCGCCGGTCGCCCCCAGATCGCCGTCCGCCCCACGCCGCTCGGCGACCTGGGCGCGGTGCGGCTCCCGCCCCCGGCCGCCGTGGTGGTGGCGCCCGACCGCCCTGGAGGTGGCCGTGCACATCCCTGACGGCTACGTGAGCCTCCCCGTCTCGCTCGCCGGTGCCGCGGTGGCGGCCACCGGCGTGACCGTCGCGGCGCGCCGTGCCGCGATCGCCGTGCGCGAGAAGGTCACGACGCTGCCCGCCGTCGTCGCCGCCTACCTGCTGGTGGCCCAGCTGCTGGTGGTCCCGGTGGCCTTCGGCACCAGCGCCCACCTGATCGGCACCGGCCTGGCCACCGTGCTCGTCGGCCCGGCCGTCGCCATCGTGTGCGTGGCCACCGTGGTGGTGCTCCAGGCCCTGGTGTTCGCCGACGGCGGCGTCACGGCGATCGGCCTCAACGCCGTGAACGACGGCCTGGTGCCCGCCCTGGTCGCGGTCGGCGTGGTGCGGGCCCTGGCGCCGCTCTCGCGCCGCCGGCCGGACCGCTTCGCCGCCGTGGCCGGGACCGCCGCCGCCCTCGCGGCCCTGGCCGGGGGCCTCTCCGCCGCCGCCGTGCTGGCGGTGGGCGGGACCGACGTCGTGCCTCGCGCCACGGTGGTGGCGACGCTCGGCGGCGCCCACGTCGTGGTGGCCGGCATCGAGGCCGCCCTCACCGCCGCGATCGTGGCCACGGTGCTGCGCCTGCGCCCCGACCTCGTCGCCCTGGCGCCCCGCCCGGCCACCGACCCGACGGGCGACGGCGCGGCCATCGACCTCGCCGAGCACGACCGGTCGGCGATCGAGCGAGGGGCGCGTCGATGAGCGCATCCCACGGTGCCGCGCCGGCCGGCGACCGCCTCGAGTCGCCGCTCACCCGCCTGGCGCCCGAGGTCAAGATCGTCGCCCTGGTCGCCTTCCTCGTGGCCGTCGCGCTCACGCCGCCCCAGCGGCCGTGGGCGTTCGCCGTCCACGCCGCCGTGGTCCTGGTCGTCGCCGTCGTGGCCCTGGTGCCGCTGCGCACGCTGGCCACCCGCCTCGTCTTCGAGATCCCCGTCCTCGCCCTGGCGGCCACCTACGCCATCGCCGGCCGGGGACCGCGCGTGGAGGTGCTGGGCGGCCTCACCCTCTCGCGCCCCGGGCTGGTGGTGGCCGGCGGCGTCCTGGCCAAGGCCACCATCGGCGTCGTGGCCGTGTCGATCGTCGCCGCGTCGACCGACGCGTCCGAGCTGGTGCGGGGCCTCGCCCGCCTCCGGGTCCCGGCGTGGTTCTGCGACATGATCGCCCTCGCCGCCCGCCAGGTGGAGGTGCTGCGAGCGGAGGCGGCGCGCGTCCGCCTGGCCGCCGAGCTGCGCG
>DATAGR010000660.1:0-10731 GCA_036263575.1 Aquihabitans sp.
GACACCGTCTCCGTCGTCCTGCTGCGTGCGCCCAAGGGCAACGACGTCACGTTCACCATGGCGACGAGCACCGACCCGGTCATCGCCGGCCCGCAGGTCGCCGTGACCAAGCCGGGCGGGGTCGCCGGCCCGACCGCCAGCCTGACCTTCACCCCGGCCAACTGGAACGTCGCCCAGACCCTCCACGTCTTCCCGGTCGACGACGACTACGACGAGGCCGACACCCACCCGTGGACCCTCCAGGCGACGATGACCTCGTCGGCGCCGGGCTTCAACAGCGCCACCCTCCGCCGGTTCGTGATCGACCAGGCCGAGCTCGAGGGCCCGGCGACCGTGGACGCGACCATCACCGACGACGACACGTCGGCGTTCGACGTCCGCAACACGGGCGCCGACACCACGGTCCTCGAGAACGTCTCCGGCGACAAGGTCGACGTCCGGCTGGCGACGCACCCGTACGCGACGGTCGACGTGACCGTGACCGCCAGCAGCCGCTGCACCGTGAACGGCGGCGCGTCGACCACGGTCACCGTCCTGGCCGGCGACTGGAACGTCGCCCACCTGGTCGACGTGGCCGCGGTGGACAACAACGCGCTCGAGGGCCCGAAGCAGTGCCAGCTGACCTTCGACGCCACCTCGACCGACGCCCTCTACGACGACCTCGACCCGATCACCAAGGACGTCGACATCGTCGACGACGAGGTCCCGGGCGTCGACGTCAAGACCGACGACGGCGTCGCCGTCAGCGAGACCGGCACCACCGACACCTTCCAGGTCGTCCTCCGGGCCCAGCCCACCGCTGACGTCACCGTCGACCTCTTCGACGACCAGACGCTGACCGTGAGCGGCGTGACGTTCACCCCGGCCAACTGGAACACCCCGAAGATCGTCACGGTGGCGGCCGACGACGACGACATCGACGAGGACGACCCGCACCCGGGCGAGGTGGTCATGGGGGTGACCTCGACCGCCTACGGCTTCAGCACGGCGCCCGTCTACGACGTGGACTCGGTCGAGACGAAGACCATCCCGGTGTCGGTCGGTGACGACGACGAGGCCGGCTTCACGCTCTCGACCACGTCGCTCACGCTGGCCGAGGCCGGTTCCGCCGACACCTTCACGCTGCAGCTCATGTCGGAGCCGATCGCCGACGTGACCGTCACGCCCACCGCCACCGGCCTGTGCACCAGCTCGCCGACCACGCTGACCTTCACGGCCGCCGACTGGGACACGCCCCAGACCGTGACCGTGACGCCGGGCAGCGACGACATCGACCACGCCCAGTCCTGCAAGGTGTCGAGCGCCGTCACGAGCACCGACCCGAAGTACGCGAGCAAGGGCATCACCGACGTGACCGGCGCGGTGACCGACGACGACACGGCGGGCGTCACGCCCTCCAAGACGTCGCTCACCCTCGCCGAGGGCGGTGTGGCCGACAGCTACACCCTGGTCCTCGACTCGGAACCGACGGCCGACGTGAAGATCACGCCTGCCGCCACCGGGCTCTGCACGGTGGGCGGGTTCCTCACCTTCACCGCCGCGAACTGGGACGCACCGCAGACCGTCACGGTCACCCCGGGCACCGACGCCGTCGACCAGGACGCGACCTGCACCATCGGCCACACCGCCGCCAGCACCGATGCCACCTACGCCGGCTTCGCCGTCGCCGACGTCAGCGGGGCCGTCACCGACGACGACACCGCTGCGGTGACGCTCTCGAAGACGGCGCTCACCCTCGCCGAGGGCGGGGCGGCCGACACGTACACGATCGTCCTGGCGACCCAACCCACGGCCGACGTGGTGGTCACGCCGACCGCCACGGGCCTCTGCACGGTGAGCGGGCCGCTGACGTTCACCGCCGCCGACTGGAGCACCGCCCAGACCGTCACGGTGACGCCCGGGAACGACTCGCTCTACAAGCCGCAGTCGTGCACGATCACCCACGCGACCACCACGACCGACGCCGCCTACGACGCGGTGGTCGTGGCCGACGCCAGCGGGGCGCTCGAGGAGGACGAGACCTCAGTGGTCACGCTCTCCAAGGTCGCGCTGACGCTGACCGAGGCCGGACCGGCCGACACCTACACCATCGAGCTCGTGCTCCCGCCGACCGCCGACGTGGTCGTCGACCTCGCCGCCACCGGGCTCTGCTCGGTCGGCCCCGGGCAGGTCACCTTCACCACCGCGAACTGGAACGTGGCCCGCACGATCACGGTGACGCCCGGCAGCGACGACGTCGTCCACGCCCAGGAGTGCACCGTCAGCCACACGACGGCGAGCGACGACGCCACCTACGACGCCATCGTCGTGGAGGACGCCAAGGGGGCCGTCGTCGACGACGACGTCGCCTCGGTCGAGACCTCGCAGGACGCGCTCACGCTCACCGAGTCGGGCGCCGACGACACCTACACCGTCGTGCTGACCTCGAAGCCGTCGGGCGACGTCACGGTCGCCTTCGCCGCGACCGGCCTGTGCTCGGTGAGCCCCTCCTCGCGGACCTTCACCTCGGCGAACTGGGACGAGCCGCAGCCCGTGGCCGTCACGCCGGGCGACGACGACATCGTCCACGTCCAGTCGTGCTCGATCGGCCACACGGTGACCAGCACCGACACGAACTACGACGGCGTGAACCCGGCCGCGCTCAGCGGCGCCGTCGCCGAGGACGACACCGCCGGCGTGACCGTGTCCGACACGTCGCTCACGCTCGTCGAGGGCGGGGCGGACGACACCTACTCCGTCGAGCTGACGTCGGAGCCGCTGAGCTCGGTCACCGTGACCGTTGCCGCCTCGGGCCTCTGCTCGGCCCTGCCGGCGACCCTGACGTTCACCGCGGCCGACTGGGACCAGGCGCAGACGGTGACCGTCACGCCCGGCGACGACGACATCGTGCACGCCCAGAGCTGCACCGTCACCCAGACCGCGGCCAGCGGCGACGGGAGCTACGACGGCACCGCCGTCGCCGACCCGACGGGCCCGGTGGTGGAGGACGACACCGCCTCCGTCGACCTCACGGGCGCGGCCCTGACGCTCACCGAGTCCGGGGCCGCCGACACCTACACGATCGTGCTCGGGTCCGAGCCCACGGCGGACGTCGTCGTGACCCCGACGGCCGCGGGCCTCTGCTCGGCCACCGGCGCGCTGACGTTCACGCCGGCCGACTGGGACACCGCGCAGACGGTCACGGTCACGCCGGGCGACGACGACATCGTGCACGCCCAGTCGTGCACCGTGTCCCACGCGGTGGCGAGCGCCGACGCGACCTACGCCGCCATCACCCCGGCCGACGCCTCCGGCGCCGTGGCCGACGACGACACCGCCGGCGTCGTGCTGTCGAAGACGGCCCTGACCCTCGCCGAGGCCGGGGCCGCCGACACCTACACGGTCCGGCTGACCAGCGAGCCCGTCTCCGACGTCGTCATCGGCGTCGCCGACACCGGCCTGTGCGCCGCCACGCCGGCCACGCTCACCTTCACCGACGCCGACTGGGACACCGCGCAGACGGTGACGGTCACGCCCGGCAGCGACGACATCGTCCACGCCCAGCCGTGCACCGTCGCCCACGACGCGACGAGCAGCGATCCGGCCTACGACGGCATCGCCGTCGAGGACGCGTCGGGCGGGGTGAGCGACGACGACACCGCCGGGGCGACCGCCTCGAAGACGACGCTGGCGCTCGCCGAGGCCGGGGCCGCCGACACCTACACGCTGGTGCTGGCCTCCGAGCCCACCGACGACGTCGAGATCACCCTCACGGCCACCGGCCTCTGCTCGGTCGCGCCCGGCTCGATCACGTTCACCTCGCACACCTGGGACACCGCCCAGACCGTCACGGTCACGCCGGGCGAGGACGACATCGTCCACGCCCAGTCGTGCTCGATCGGCCACGCCGTCGCCAGCGACGACCCGGCGTACGACGGCCTCGTGCCCGCCACGGTCGCCGGCGCCGTCACCGACGACGACACCGCCGGCGTGGCCCTCTCGGGCACGGCGCTCGAGCTGGACGAGTCGGGCGACGACGACACCTACACCGCGGCGCTGACCTCGCAGCCGGCGAGCGACGTGACCGTGGCCGTCGCCGCCGGCGGGCTGTGCGCCTCGTCGCCCGCCTCGCTCACGTTCACCGCCGCCGATTGGGACGTCCCGCAGACGATCACGGTCACGCCCGGCGACGACGACATCGTCCACGCCCAGTCCTGCACCGTGAGCCACACCGTGACGAGCGCCGACGCCGACTACGACGGCGCGACCGTCACCGACGCCACCGGCCCCGTGGTCGACGACGACACGGCGGGCGTCGATGCCTCCAAGGACGGGCTGACGCTCACGGAGTCCGGTCCCGCCGACACCTACTCGGTGGTGCTCACCTCCGAGCCGACCGCCGACGTCGTGGTGACGCCGACGGCGAGCGGCCTCTGCTCGGTCAGCGGGTCCCTGACCTTCACCGCCGCCGACTGGGACGTCCCGCAGACGATCACCGTCACGCCCGGCGACGACGACGTCGTCCACGCCCAGTCCTGCTCGATCGGCCACGCCTCGGCCAGCGCCGATCCGGCCTACACGGGCCTCCAGATCGGCGCCGTGGGCGGCGCCGTGGTCGACGACGACACCGCCGGGGTCGAGGTCGTCGCCGGCCCGGTCGTCCTGCACGAGGCCACCCCCGCCACCACCGACACCTACACCGTGGCCCTCGCCTCCGAGCCGCTGGCCGACGTCACGGTGGCGATCACCACCGCCGACGGCCAGACCAGCGCGGACCGGGCCGACCTCACGTTCACCGCCGCCGACTGGGACGTCCCGCAGGCGGTGACCCTCACCGTGGTCGACGACGCGACCCTCGAGGCGAGCCCCCACGACGGCGTGGTGGCCCACGCCACCTCGAGCACCGACCCGGCCTACGGGCCGACGGTGGCGATCACGGTGGACGGCGCCGCCGGCGACGAGATGACGGCGTCCATCGGCGACGACGAGACGGCGACCGACCTGGCGCTGTCCGCACCGGCCGACGACGAGACCTCGGTGACCGCCACGGCGACCGTGACCGGCGGCGACGACCCCCGGACCGGCACCGTGCAGTTCGCGCTCGACGGCACCGAGGTCGGCCTCCCGGTGGCCCTCACCGGCGACACCGCCGAGCTCGACCTCGGCATCCTCGCCGTCGGGCCCCACGAGGTCAGCGCGACCTACGGCGGCGACTCGCTGCACGACGGGTCGGCCGACACGGCCACGACCGAGGTCGGCATCGTCGCCCGGGCCGCCGGCGACGCCGTCGAGCTCGCCGAGGACGGAGACGCCCTCGTCGACGTGCTGGCGAACGACAAGGGCGTCGACGACGTCGAGGGCTGGACGCAGGGCGCCCACGGCGCCGTCGACTGCACCGCCGCCGGCTGCACCTACACGCCGGACGCCGACTTCAACGGCACCGACGCCTTCACGTACCAGGCGACCGACGGCTCCGACGTGACCGATCCGGCGACCGTCGAGGTCACCGTCACCGCGGTCAACGACGCCCCCGAGCCCGGCGTGGTCTCGGTCAGCGTGGTCTCGGGCGAGAGCGTCACGTTCGACGTCCTCGACGGGGCGACCGACGTCGACGGCGACCCGATCACCGTGAGCGCCCACGGCCAGCCGGCTCACGGCACGGTGGCGTGCACGCCCGCCGGCTCCTGCACCTACACGCCCGAGCCGGGCTACACGGGGACGGACTCGTTCACCTACACGCTCTCCGACGGGACGGGCGAGGTGGCGGCGCAGGCCGTGCGGGCCGTCCGGGCCGGCAGCACGTCGACCGGGACCGCCACGATCACCGTCGAGGCCGCACCCACCCCGCCGACGACCCCCGACCCCGGCTCGCCCGGACCGGGCACCGACCCGAACGGTCCCGGTGGGACCGGCGGCGTCGGCGGGACCGGTGGCACCGGGACCGGCACGGGCGGCCCGCTGCCGCGCACCGGCACCGACCCCCGCTCGCTGGTGGCCCTCGGCGCCGTGCTGCTGGCCGTGGGCGCCCTGGTCCTGCGCGTGCGCCGCCGACCCACCCCCACCTCGACCCCGTAGCCAGCGGCCTCGACACGCCGTCGTCGGGAGGCCGAGGACGGCGTGTCGCTCGGGCCACCCGGCGTCATGGAACAGGAGCGGGCGGGTTGCGTCGGGGACGGCGTGGCGGGAAGCGCCGTCGTACGGTCCGACTGCGGGAGGAGGAGCCGATGCTCGTACGTGAGCCGAGCGCCGTGATCGAGGCCGCCGTCGCCCGGCTCGCCGACGACGGTGGGGTGGACGAGCGCACGGCACGCCTGCTGCTGGAGCGGCTGCCGGTGCTGGTCGGGCGCAGCGTGCTCGAGCTCAGCCGCCTCGTGCTGGCCGGGGCGCTGTCCTACGCCAACGTCAGCGGCGAGCGCGGTCCTCGGCGGCGGTAGCCGGCGGTCGGGCCGGCGTCACCGCGGGCCCCGGGGCCTCAGCGGCCGTTCGTGCTCCAGTGCCAGGGCTCCGACGGCAGGTTGATCAACCCGAACCGGCTGGCGTTCGCGGCCAGCCAGAGGTAGCAGGCGGTCGTGCGGGTGGAGCAGTTGGTGAAGTCGATCGCCAGGCCCTTCTCGTGCATCGACGTGCCGGGGATGGCCGTCGGCGGGCTGCACTGGCCGGAGGGCATCTCCCAGATCGCGTAGTAGGTCGTGCCGCAGTTCTGCTTGCGGAGGGCGATCTGGGCGTCGGGGCTGCGGTAGCCGCCCCCGCAGAGCGAGCGGCCGTCGGCCTGGGCCGCGGCCAGCAGGTTGCGCACGCTGGTGGCGATGCTGGTGGCGATCTCCACGGTGGCGCCCGACGGGCACGTCACCCGGGTCGTCGCCGGCTTCGGGACGGTCGTGGTCGGCGTCGGGGCCGTCGTCGTCGTGGTGGGGCTGGTCGGCGCCTTCGGCGCGGTGGGCACCGGCTGGCAGGCGGCGATGAAGACGGCGGCCAGCGACAGCGCCAGCACCGCCCACCTCGGACCGTGACCTCGTTCGTTCCTCGGACGCACGTGAACCCTCCCCGTTGCGACGCGTCGTTCGTGCCCCCAACCATCGACCGGTGGGGGCCCGAGGTTGAGGGCGTGTCGCGCTGGGGTTGCCGTCCGATGACGAACACCCTGGTGGGCGGGGTGGCGATCCCCCGTTCGGGGACCGGCCGGGGGGCCGCTACCAGTCGCCCCCACCGATGTCGAAGCCGCCGCCTCCACCCCAGTCGCCGCCGCCGAAGCCGCCGCCGTCGCCCCAGCCGCCGCCGTCGCCCCAGCCGCCGCCACCGCCGTAGTCGTTGTTGATCTCGATGTGGTTGCCGCCCCAACCGCCGAAGCCGAAGGGACCGAAGCCGCCGCCCAGCATCGACCCGAGCAGGAGGCCGCTGAACAGGCCGCCGCCGCCGAAGCCGCCGCCGTACCAGCCGCCACCCCCGTAGAAGGGCACGCCGCCGGCGTACTGCAGGACGCCCCGCTCGTCGACGTCGAGCGCCGGCTCCCGGCGGGGCCCCTCGTGACGCAGCTCCTCGGGCGGCTCGGGCGGGGTGCGGCCCTCGGTGATCGCCTTGGCCCGGGCCATGGCGTACCGGGACTCCTCGATCACCCGCTGGACCCGGACCAGGTCGATCGGCTCGTCGGCGTAGTCGAGCGCGGCGCTGGCGATGCGGTAGCGCTCCACGCCGGCCTCGTAGTCGTCGCGGGCGGCGGGGTTGATGGCGACCACGGATTCCATGCGGATCACGTCGTCGGAGAGGACGGCGAGCTGGGCCTGGAGGATCTGGCGGTCGGCGGCCATGGCCTGGGCGTGCTCGGCCCGGTCGGCCGCCTCCTGCTTGCGCCGACGTCGGGCGGTCCAGAAGAGGAGCCCGCCGCCACCGGCGGCGAGGATCCCCAGGGGCAGGAGGGAGCCGCCCGAATCGGTCCGGCGCTCGGTCGTCTCGGTGCGGGGCGCCACGGGGGCCGACCCGGTGCCCGAGCCGGGCGAGCGGCCCTCGGATGCTGCTCGCCGCACGAACTCGTCGAGCACCGCGAAGGTGCCGGCGTCGCGCTGGACCTGGAAGGCGGCGGTGGCCAGCTCGTCGGCGTTGCCCAGCGTGCTGCTGGTGGCCCGGAAGCCGTTGCCCGCCACGACGGCGTAGGTGCCGCTCAGGCCGGTCTCGGTGGCGAGCTGCGACACGACCTGCTCGGCCCGCCCGGCCGATCCGGGGAGGACGGCCACGAACACCGGCTCGCCGCCCTCGCGGATCTGCCCCGCCAGGTCGGCGACCTCGTCCTCGGTGAGGGCTCGCTCGGCGGAGGGGTCGACGTACACGGGCTCGCGGCGGAGCGCCTCCGCGGCGGTGGCGACGGCTGACGAGCTCGTGGTGGCCGGCGCCTGGGCCGCCGCCGGGAGGGCGGAGCCGAGGGCGGCGGCCAGGACGACCAGCAGGGCGGCGGGGGTTCGGCGGGTGGCCATGGGCCCCTCGCTACCCACCTGCGGCCCGATGACGACGCGGCGCCGTTCGACGGCATCGGTCCGATGGGGTCAGCCGATGGCGAGGGCGAAGCCGTCGAAGCGCACCGGGGCCACGTGGAGGCGTCGGGCGTTCGGGTGTCCCACCTCGGTGCGGTCCCAGGCCGCGTAGGCGACCATCGGCGCCCCGCCGGGACCCGGGAAGTGCTGGGCGCCGCCCGGTCCGGCGGTGGACGGTCCCGACGCCAGAACGACCGGCCGCTCCGGGCGAGTGCAGGGCCCGGTGGCCCCGGCGCACACGGCGTACCCGGTGGCGTAGTCGCCGCCGTTCCACCGGTTCGCCGAGTAGAGGAGGATCCAGAGCGGGCCGACCTTGGCCATCGACGGGTTCTCGATCGTGCGGTCCTCCCACGGCTGGTCGGCGGTGAGGAGCAGGGTCGGCGTGCCCGCCAGCCAGCGGCCGTCGGGCGTCAGGGGCTGGCTCCAGATCTGGGCCAGGCCGCCGGTCGTCTCGCCCTCGCTCTTCCACGTCAGGCGCAGGAAGCCGAAGTCGTCGCGGTACGGGCTGGGGTCGATCGAGCCGCCGAGCTCCACCTGGCAGGCCAGCGGCAGCGGCGTCCGGTCGACGAAGGGGCCTGCCGGCGTGAGGGCGACCGCCGAGCTGATGCACTGCTTGCCGGAGTCGGCGGCGCGGACCGTGTAGTAGAGGACGAAGGCCCCGCCGACCCGGACGACCGATGGGGCCCACGTCCACCCCGGGCGGGCCCACGGCGCGACGTCGACGAGCGCCGGCGGCAGCACCCGCCAGGTCGCGAGGTCGGTCGACGCCAGCACCTGCACGGTGCCGGCCGGGCCGTTCGTCCCGTAGGCGTAGTAGGTGCCGTCGACCTCGGTGACGTGCGGGTCGGCGAAGTCGTACGGGTGGACGGCGCCGGTGTCGCCCTTGGCCAGCGCCAGCGCCTCCTGGCAGCGCGCCCGGCCGGCCTCGAGCACGAGGGCGGCGGCCGACGCCCCGCCGGGGCCGCCCAGGCCGCGCGTCGCCGAGTCGATCGTGGCCCGGCACCCGGCGAGGACGTCGACCTTGGCCTGGCGCTTGTCGCGCACCCCCGTGGCGGTGGCGACCTCCGCACGCGCCTCCTCGATGTCGGCCCGCATGCGGCGCAGCAGCACCACGGAGTCGTCGATCGCCCGGGCCGCGCTGGCGTCGCGCTCGGTCCTGGCGGCGGCGTCGACGCGAGCGCCCTCGACCCGGTCGATCCCCTCGAGCAGCCGGCCCGTGCGCTCGCGTGCCTCCCGCTGGACGATGTCCGCGCGGTCCTTGGCGTCGCGGGCGTCGAGCAGCTGGTCGACCGACGTCGTGGCGGCAGCGGCGCTGGCCACCACGACGATGCAGGCGAGGGCTCGGCGCCCGACCACCGCCCACCGACGGCGACCGGGCCCGCTCACCGTCCGGGACCTCCGGCCCGTGCCCGTTCGAGCGCGGCGCACGCCGGGGGCGGCGGCGGGCCGAGGAGGCTCGGCAGCGCGGTGACGGACAGGACGCGCAGGGCCTCGCCGAGGCAGGCGCCGAGCTCGGGCCGCAGCTGCTCCAGCTCGCGCGCCCGCCCGGCCGCGGCCCGCTGGTCGGCCTTCGTCTGGTCGAGCTGGCGCTGGGTGTCGTCGAGCACCTCGCGCAGCTCGTCCTCGCTCACGTCCGTCTCGGCCAGGCGGGCCCGGGCTGCGGCCACGTCGCCGGCCGCCACCACGGCGGCGGCCTCCTCGGTGGTGAGCGCGCCGGCTCCCTCGGTGAGCTGGGCGTCGGCGCCCTGGGCGGCGGCCGTCGCACCGGCGGCGCGGTTGCGGGCGGCGTCGAGGCGGGTCCGGGCGTGGCCCAGCTCCAGCTGGAGGGTGGCGAGCGTCGCCCCGATGGCCACGAGGACCATCACCACGGCGCTCCGGCGCAGCCACCGGCGGGGGCGGACGGGGCGGGGCTCGCCGTCGGCCGACCTCGCGTCCAGCGCCGGCGCCCGGCCTCCGGGGGAGGTGGGGCGGCCCCGCAGCACCCGGGGGGCTCGGTCCCGCTGCGCCGCAGGGGCGGTGGTGGTGGCGGCGGCCTGGTCCTCGCCGGCGCCGGTGGACGGCGCCAGCTCGTCGACGTCGGGGCGATCGACGATCGTCACCGTCCGCCTCCGATGGCGCCGTGGTCGCTCCGCTCCCAGCGCGAGGCGCGCGCTCGCGCCGGCCTGCGCCGGAGCCCCACCGTGTCGATCACCGGGGCATCTTCGCAGGCCGTGGGGGTCGGTCGGGCGTC
>DATAGR010000661.1:0-1842 GCA_036263575.1 Aquihabitans sp.
ACATGATCTTGTCGAGGAACAGGTACTTCAGGACCCAGAGGATGCCGAAGCCGGCGATGTTGGCCGCCTGCACCGCGACCTTGTTGCCGTCACGCAGGCTGGCGACGTCGGGGTCCTTGGTGATGTTCACGACCACGATGACCGCGAGGGTCGAGAGGATCCACCCGGCGATGGTGAACAGCCAGAACGGCAGCACCTCGCGGCGCACGTGGGCGCGGCCCCGCTTGCCCCACACCCAGTACTTGTTGAGCAGGAAGGCCGGGACGGAGACGATCGTGACGGCGGTGAAGTTCGACGGCACCGGCTTCCAGTCGAAGCCGTGCAGGAACAGGAACAGCAGGATCTGCGTCGTCACCACCCCGAAGCCCGACGTCGCGACGTAGCGGAGCGCCCGCTTGCCCGCGTCGGTGCGGGCGTGGGCGAAGAGGGCGGTCGGCGTCAGGTCCACGGAGATCCGATGGTAAACGGCACCTCGGGGCGGAGCGAAGTCAACGCGCTCGGTTCACCCGATTTCACCGTGGCCCCGATGGGCGACGACCATGGCTCCGTGGAGCAGGCCGCGGTCGACGAGCTGATGCAGCTGCTGGACCTCGAGGACATCGAGCGGGACGTGTTCCGCGGCGTCAGCCCGGACATCGACGTGCAGCGCGTCTTCGGGGGCCAGGTGGCCGGGCAGGCCCTCGTGGCCGCGTCGCGGACCGTCGAGGCGGACCGCAGCATCCACTCGCTCCACGCCTACTTCCTGCGCCCTGGCGATCCCAAGGTGCCGATCCTCTACCAGGTCGACCGCCAGCGCGACGGCCGCTCGTTCGCCACCCGGCGGGTCGTGGCCATCCAGCACGGCCGGCCGATCTTCAACCTCTCGGCGTCGTTCCACGTGCCCGAGGAGGGCTACGAGCACCAGTTCCCGATGCCCACCGACGTGCCGCCGCCCGAGGAGCTCGACGACTTCGAGGCCCGGTGGCGGCCCTACGCCGACAAGCTCGGCGACTGGTACACGCGGCCCCGCCCGATCGACGTGCGGTACGCGGACTGGGCGCCGACCGACCGGGGCGAGGCGCTGCCACCCCGCCACCGGGTCTGGGCGCGCGCCAACGGCACCCTCCCCGACGACCCCGTGCTGCACGCGTGCGTGGTGACCTACCTCTCCGACATGACGCTGCTCGACAGCACCCTCCTCCCGCACCCGGGGACCTTCATGAACGACACCATCCAGATGGCCAGCCTCGACCACGCGATGTGGTTCCACCGGCCGTTCCGCGCCGACGAGTGGCTGCTCTACGACCAGGACACGCCGTCGGCGTCCGACGGCCGGGGCCTGGCCCGTGGCTTCTTCTTCACCCCGGGCGGCGACCTCGCCATCTCGGTGGTCCAGGAGGGGCTCATCCGCCCGCGGCGGCCGCAGGGGGACACGGCGTGAGCGCCCCGTCCCGGCTCGGGCCTCGCACCGTCGCCGCCGCCGCCCTGCTGCTGGCGGCGGCCACCTCGGGGCTCGTCGCATGCGGCGACGGCGAGGCCACGAGCGGGACGCCGAGCTCGGCCACCCAGGTCCCGACCACCGCGGACGACGGGGCGACGAACCCGGACGACGGCGACGCCGACCCGGGGACCGAACCCGAGACCGACCCCGGGACCGACGCGACGGCCCCGGAGGGCACGACGACCGCCACCCCGACGGTCGACGCCACCGTCGCCGTCTCGCTCGACGAGCCGATCGCCCTCGTCGTGCGGCCGGGCGACGACCACCTCTGGGTCGCCGAGCGGGCCGGGCGGGTCCGGCGGCTGGCCGCCTCGGAGGAGGGCCGCACCCTCCGGCCCGAGGGCGACGTCGCCCTCGACATC
>DATAGR010000662.1:0-11524 GCA_036263575.1 Aquihabitans sp.
TCGGGCGCTTCGGCCTGGAGGAGTTCGTGCAGACCAAGTCGCTGCAGCTCTGATCCACCCCCGTCGGCGCCTCTCCCTCCCTCCAGGCGCCGGCCAGGACCGGCCGGGCCCCCTGCGGGCCCGGCCGATCCGCGTCCGGGCTCAGCGCTCGGGCTGATCGGTCCAGGCCGCCAGCCGGGGCCACGCCGGGTCGATGCGGAGCGCCTCGTAGGCCCAGGCCTCCTCGCCGTCGAGGCCGCGCACCAGGATGCGGCGGTAGCCGCCGTCGGTGACGCCGCCGACCGGCGCGATCGGTCCGCTGCCGTCGTCGGGGACCGCCCCCTCGACCTCGTCGAGGACGGCCAGCGCCTCGTCGAGGGTGGCGGGGTCGAGCGCGACCAGCCACCCCTCGATGGCGTCGTCGGGCGCAGGGGTGACGTCGACGGTGACGGGCCGGGCCACGAGGGGGCGGGCGAAGCGGGCCGCCGGCCAGCCCCGCCCGGTGTCGTGCACGACCCCGGCCACCCGCGCGGGCCGGCTGGTCGTGGCGAAGGGGGCCAGCAGCGCCCACCGGAGGTGGCCCGGCATGAGCGTGCCGTAGACGAAGACGGCGGCCGGCACCGCCCGAGTGTGCCACCCGCCCGGCCGCCGTCCGGCCCCTGACCGGGGGGTCAAGGTGGGTACGCTCGGCGCCGATGCCCCCCGACCCTCGTGCCGCGACCGTCCGCCCGAGCGCCACGGCCCGTCTGGCCGCCCGCCTGCCGGGCGCCCTCCGCCGTCGGGCCGCCCGGCTCCCCGGGCCGGCCGCGCCGCCGGTCGCCGCCGGCACCCCGACGCCGCGCATCGCCATCATCGGCGCCGGGTTCGGCGGCCTCGGCATGGCGGCCCGGCTCCGCCAGGCGGGCATCGAGACCTTCGCCATCCACGAGAAGGCCGACCGCATCGGCGGCACGTGGCGCGACAACACGTACCCGGGTGCGGCCTGCGATGTCCCGTCGCACCTCTACTCCCTCTCGTTCGCCCCCAAGGCCGACTGGACCCGCAAGTTCCCCGAGCAGGCCGAGATCCTCGACTACCTCGAGCAGGTCGTCGACGACTTCGGCCTCCGGCCGCACGTGCGCTTCGGTTCCGAGGTCTCCTCCGCCACCTTCGACGAGCACGCCGGCGTCTGGCACCTCGCCTTCGCCGACGGCACCGCCGACACCGTCGACGTCGTGGTCTCCGCCACCGGCCAGCTCAACCGACCCCACACCCCCGAGGTCGCCGGCCTGGAGACGTTCGCCGGCACCGCGTTCCACTCGGCGCGCTGGGACCACGACCACGACCTCACCGGGCGCGACGTCGCCGTCATCGGCATCGGGGCCAGCGCCATCCAGTTCGTGCCCGAGATCGCCGAGCGGGCCGGCACCGTCACGCTCTTCCAGCGCAGCGTGAACTACGTGGCCCCCAAGCCCGACGGCGAGTTCAGCGACCGCGCCAAGGCCGCCTTCGCCCGCCTCCCGCTCCTGCGCAAGGCGTACCGGGCCTCGATCTGGGTCCGCTTCGACGCCCGCTGGATGCTCTTCCGCAAGGACTCGGCCATGGGCCGCATGGCACAGGGGCGCTTCGACGAGGGGCTGCAGCAGCTGGTGGGCCCCTTGCCCGCCGACGCGGTGATCCCCGACTACCCCGTCGGCTGCAAGCGCCTCCTGATCTCCAACGACTGGTACCCCACGCTGCTGCGGCCGAACGTCCAGGTGGTGACCGACACCGTCGAGCGGGTCGAGCCCGACGCGGTGGTGGCCGGCGGCACGCGGTATCCGGCCGACACCCTGATCTTCGGCACCGGCTTCCTGTCGACCGGGTTCCTGGCACCGATGCGGGTCATCGGGCGTGGCGGCGTCGAGCTGCACGAGCACTGGGTCGACGGCGCCGAGGCGCACCTCGGCCTGGCCGTCGCCGGGTTCCCCAACCTGTTCCTGCTCTACGGCCCGAACACGAACCTCGGCCACAACTCCATCGTGTTCATGCTCGAGCGCCAGATCGGCTACGTGCTCACGTGCATCCGGGCGCTCGTGGAGGATCGGCTGGCATGGCTCGACGTCCGCCCCGACGTCCAGGAGCGCTCCAACCGCCGCCTGCACGCCGCCCTCGAGCGCACGGTGTGGGCCGCCAGCTGCCACTCCTGGTACAAGACGGCGTCCGGGCGGATCACGAACAACTGGTCCGGACCCACGATCACCTACTGGCTGCGGACCCGCCGGCCCCGGCTCGACGACTTCGAGCGCGTGCCGGCGGGCGACCGGGCCGCGCCGGCCGGCGAGCCGGCGGCACCGGCGCTGGCCACGGCCGACTGAGGGCCTGCGGCCCGCCACGGCCGTTCGGGAGGGCCCGCGGCCGGTGGGTAGGGTGCCCGGCACCGGGCGCCCCGCCGCGCCGAGCCGAGCACGAGGAGACCAGATGTCCACCGAGCCCGTCCGCGTCGCCGTCACCGGGGCCGCCGGCCAGATCGGCTACAGCCTGCTGTTCCGCATCGCCAGCGGCGCGCTCCTGGGCCCCGAGCAGCCGGTCGTGCTCCAGCTCCTGGAGATCACGCCCGCCCTCGGCGCGCTCGACGGCGTCGCCATGGAGCTCGAGGACTGCGCCTTCCCGCTCCTCGCCGGGATCGTGAAGACCGACGATGCGAACGTCGCCTTCCAGGACGCCGACCTCGCCTTCCTGGTGGGGTCGCGGCCGCGCACGAAGGGCATGGAGCGGGGCGACCTCCTCTCGGCCAACGGCGCCATCTTCACCGTGCAGGGCAAGGCCCTCTCGGACAGCGCCTCGAAGGACGTCAAGGTGCTCGTGGTCGGCAACCCTGCCAACACCAACGCGCTCATCGCCATGCGCAACGCCCCGGACCTCGACCCCACCCAGTTCACGGCCATGACCCGCCTCGACCACAACCGGGCCAAGGCGCAGCTCGCCACCAAGACCGGCGCCACCGTCAACGACATCTCGAAGATGACGATCTGGGGCAACCACTCGGCCACCCAGTACCCCGACCTGTTCCACGCCGAGGTCGGCGGGAAGGTCGCCGCCGAGGTCGTGGGCGACCAGGGCTGGCTCGAGGGCACGTTCATCCCGACCGTGCAGAAGCGCGGCGCCGCCATCATCGAGGCCCGCGGCGCGTCGTCGGCGGCCTCGGCCGCCAACGCCGCCATCGACCACGTGCGCGACTGGGTCAGCG
Source organism: Aquihabitans sp. (assembly GCA_036263575.1). Lineage (GTDB taxonomy): Bacteria > Actinomycetota > Acidimicrobiia > Acidimicrobiales > Iamiaceae > Aquihabitans. The sequence continues at coordinate 3,188 of DATAGR010000662.1, forward strand.
GAACGCCGTCGGGCGACTGGGTCTCGATGGCCGTGCCGTCCGACGGCAGCTACGGCGTGCCCGAGGGCCTGATCAGCTCGTTCCCCTGCACCACGAGCGGCGGTCGCTGGGAGATCGTGCAGGGCCTCGAGATCGACGACTTCTCGCGCGGCCGGATCGACGCCAGCGTTGCCGAGCTCGCCGAGGAGCGCGACGCTGTGGCTGAGCTGAAGCTCATCTGATCGCCGGGCGGTGCGGGGCCGAGGCGTCGGCCCCGCCCGTCACTTGAGGAACTTGCTCGTCGTGTTGTCGGCGAGGGTCCGGCCGGCGGTCTGGCACGTGGGGCAGTACGCCACCGTGTAGGACCGGTACTCGACCGATCGGATCGTGTCGCCGCACACCGGGCAGGCCTCGCCGACGCGGTGGTGGACGTTGCCGCCCCGCTCGGCCGACTTCACCATCAGGTCGCGGCCCCGCTCCTCGGCCAGGGACTCGCCGATGCAGGCACGCAGGGCCTCGGCCAGCTGCTCGACCTCGGTGCGCCCGAGCTTGGCGGTGTTGGCGAACGGCGAGAGCTTGGCCCGGTGGCACACCTCGTTGGCGAGCCGTCGGCCGACGCCGGCCAGCACCCGCTGGTCGCGCAGGAAGCCGTGCAGGCGCATGGGGTGGGCGGCGAGCAGGTCGCCGAGGGCCACCGCGTCGAGCTGGTCGGCGTCGGGTCCCAGGCCGAGCAGCGGCTCCTGGCCCTCGGGGTCGCCGGCCACCACCCACACGCCGGCCTTGCGCTCGGTCCCGGGTTCGGTGAGCAGCAGGGCCCGCCCGTCGTCGAAGGTCCACCGGGCGATCCCGCCCCGTGGCTTGGCCGACTGCTTCTCGTCGGGCAGGAGCCGGCCGCCCTGCATGAGGTGGACGACGAACGTGACGGTGCCGAGGTCGAGCAGCAGGTACTTCCCGCGGCGGCCGACGAAGACGAGCGGGGCGCCCACGGCGTCGGACGGGTCGGGCGTCGCCGTCTTCAGCGCGGTGAAGGTCAGCGAGCGGAAGCCCTCGAGCACGGCACCGGCGAAGGCGGCGTCGAGGCGCTCGGCGTGGGCCTGCAGCTCGGGCAGCTCGGGCACGTCAGACCGCCTCGCCGCCGACCGGGGCGGGGTTGGAGCCGAGGTCGGTGGTGGCGCGGACCTCGGCGAAGACGTCGTGGAGCCCGGCCAGGACCTCCTGGTGCCGGAGCAGGGCCCGGAGGTCGCCACCCACGCGCAGGCGCCCGGCCATGAACGCCCGTTGCGCCGACCCCGTCCCGTCGGCGATGCCGACCGCGGTCGCGTGGTCCTGGACGAGGCGGAGGTCCGGGCCGGGCGCCGGAGCCGGCCCGTGGGCCACCGCGACGCGGCCGTGGTCGAGCACCACGTGGTACGTGACGTTGCCGGCGGGGCCACCGGTGACGTGCTGCTCGACGACCAGGGACACGTCGCCCGCGGCGGCCGCCAGGCGCTGGTCCCGGCTCGCGGCGTCGTGCAGGGCGGCGACCCAGGCGGGGGAGAGGAACGCCAACATCCCGGCCACGCTACCGGCGCCCCACCGGCCGTCCGGTCAGCCGGCGAGGACCGCCGCGCCCGCCCGGCGCCCGACGTACGATCGGCGCCGCCGAGACCTGGAGGTCCGCCCGTGCCCGACGATCCCGCACCCACCGGCGCCGCGCCGACCTCACCGGCGGCCGCCGCCGACGAGGCCCGCCACCAGGCCGGCGGCGAGCAGCTCTGGAGCGAGAGCTACTACCTCGACTTCTTCGACCCGGAGCGAGGCATCGGTGGCTACGTGCGCCTCGGGCTCTGCGAGGGGCTGGGGCGGGCGTGGTACTGGGGCTGCGTCGTCGGTCCCGACCGGCCGCTCGTCACCGTGATCGACCACGACGTGCCCCTGCCGCCGGCCCGCTCGCTGGAGATCCGCACCGAGGGCCTGTGGGCGGACTACACGGTCGAGACGCCGCTCGACCACGTGACCGTCGGCTTGGAGGCCTTCGGCGTCGGCGTCGACGACGCCGGTGAGGTGTACGGCGCGCTCCGCGGGGATCGCGTGCCGCTCGGCTTCGATCTCGAGTGGGAGACCGACGGGGGCACCTACGCGTACCCGGGCGTCACCCGCTACGAGGTGCCGTGCCGCGTGCACGGCGAGGTGCTGGTGGGGGACGAGCGGATCGAGCTCGACGGCTTCGGCCAGCGAGACCACTCCTGGGGCGTTCGCGACTGGTGGTCGATGGCCTGGAGCTGGACCGCCGGGCGCCTCGACGACGGCACCCGCTTCCACGGCACGAGCGTCGACATCGACGGCACGCCGATCTTCGGCACCGGCTACGTGCAGCCACCTGGCGGCGCCCTCGTCGGCACCGACCGGGCCGAGCGCGGCCAGGTGCTCGGCGCGCACGGGTTCCCGACGTCGGCCACGTGGCGCGTCGGCGACCTCGACCTCGAGCTCGAACCCGTGGCCTTCTCGCCGGTGCTGCTCGAGGCGCCCGACGGCCGCACCAGCCGGTTCCCGCGCGCGTGGACGACGTTCCGAGCGGCCGACGGCCGGACCGGCCACGGCTGGACGGAGTGGAACCAGCCCCAGCCGGGCTGAGCGGTTCGCGGCCCGCCCGCCCAGCGCCGTGACCAGGTCCCGGCGGCCGCAGGACCAGGCCCTACGATGCCCCGATGGTCGCGAGCCAGACATCGGCACCGGTGCCGGAGCACACCAGGCCGACGCCGGCGGGGCCCCGCTTCCAGGCCATGAACGGGCTCCGCCTGCTCAGCGCGGTGCTCATCGTCGTGTTCCACGCCGCGTCGGCCGGCGCCGGCACCGGGCTCGACCGCGACGGCGGCCTCGGACCCCTCTTCTCCCTGCTCGACCTCGGCGTGCCCGTCTTCTTCGTCCTGTCGGGCTTCCTGCTCTACCGCCCGATGGTCGCAGCCCGGCTCACGGGCGCGCCCCGCAAGTCGGTCGGCCGCTACGCGTGGCACCGGTTCCGCCGGATCCTGCCCGCCTACTGGGTCGTGCTCGGTGTGGCCGCCCTGCTCGGCCAGGCGGAGCTCGGCACCGGGTGGCAGCCCTGGCGCATCGCCGGTCTGCTGCAGATCTACGACTCGGTCGCCATCGCGTTCGGCCTCGGCCTCGTGGTGGCCTGGAGCCTCTGCACGGAGGTGTCGTTCTACGCCTACCTGCCGCTCCACGACCGCATCATGCGGTTGTCGAGGGGCGTCCCCGGCAAGCGCGTGGTCGACGAGTGGATCGCCTGCGCGGTCCTCGCCGCGGTGGCCATCGGGTTCAAGGTGTGGCTCTACGGCGACCCGCAGCGCGTCCTCGGCTTCGGCGTGCTCCTCCGCTTCTTCGACGCCTTCGCGGTCGGGATGGCCCTCGCCGTGCTCAGCGTGGCCGAGCAGGAGCGCCGGCGGCCCGGGCGGCTGTTCACCCTGCTGGGCAAGCTCGGTGGCTTGCCCTGGATCGCCGCCGCCGGCCTCGTCCTGGTGCTGAGCTGGTACCAGTTCCCGCCGTTCCCGGAGCCGGTGAGCACCGTCGAGGGCACCCTGCGCGACCTCGCCAAGGTCGTCGTCGCCGCCCTGCTCGTCATGCCGCTCGTGGCCGACCGGGAGGGCACCAGCCCGCTGGGCCGGGCGCTGTCGCGCCCACCGGTGCAGTGGTGGGGCGAGCTGTCCTACGGCATCTTCCTGATCCACCTCCCGCTCATGGCGTGGCTCCAGCAGGAGCACCTGCAGCTGGGCGACGAGCTGCTCCCGACCCTCTGGCTGGCCGTGGTGACCCTGGCCGCGTCGTCGGTGCTCGCCGCCGTCCTCTACCTGGTGGTGGAGCGCCCGCTGCAGCACCTCGACCCGTCCCGCGGGCCGTCGGCACCGCGTGGCCGCCAGCGCCGCCGTCCGGCCCCGGCGGCGCGCGAGGCGACCGCTACCATGCCCGCTGGCGCGGGCAGCTGACCTCGGCCCTCGGGCCGTCCACCGGGCCGGGACCAGATCGGGAGTGCGCATGACGAACGACGACGAACCCCTCGACCTCGAGGACCGCCCGTTCGCGGCCGACCTCGACGCGCCTGCTCGTCCTGCGCCGGCCCGTGCGGGCGCCGACGACGGCTGGGGCGACGATCCCGTCACCGGCCCTGGAACCGGCGCCGAGCCCGGCCGCAACGTGGCCGACGAGTGGGTTCGCCCCGCGGGCCAGTCCTCGTCGCTCCTCCTCATCATCGGCGCGGTCGTGCTCGTGATGGTCGGCGTCGTCGTCTTCCTCGCCCTCAACGGGAACGACGACGAGAAGGCGTCGGACCCGCCGGCCACCCAACCCGCACCGGCCGGCGGCCAGCCGGCCGCCGGCGGAGGCGCCCCGCCCTCGACCGTGCCCGACCCCGGCAACGACCCGGAGCTCGAGGACCCGGCCACCATCGCCGATGACTTCGAGCGGCCCGACGGCGACCTGGGGGCCTTCCCCGGCGCCGGCGCCTGGACCAACCAGGTCGGCACCATCGGCGTCGAGAAGGGCACGGCCCGCACCGTGGCCGTCGACCCGGACTCGCCGCTGCAGCTGGCCACCGTCGACGCCGGTGCCGCCGACGTCACCGTGGAGGTCCGGCTGCCGTCGCCGGTCGACCGCGCCGGCATCGCCATCCGCGTGGCGTCGCCGGACCGGTTCATCGGGCTGTTCGCCACGAGCGACTACGGCACCTACACCCTCGGTCGGTTCGAGAACGGCGAGCTCGCCGAGGACGACATCATCGGCAACACCGACCTCTCGGGCGTCGGGGTGGACGACGTGATCGGCATCCGCGCCGTCGGCTCGAAGGTCGAGGTCCTCACGAACGGCACGGTCCGCAACTCCTTCGACGACCCCAAGCTCGAGGTCGACGGCACCGCCGTCGGCCTCTTCGCCTTCCTCGACGAGTCCGGTCCCGAGCCCATCGACGCCCGCGACTTCGCCAACTGGGACGACGTCCGGATCCTCCCGGCCGCGCCCGCAGGCGACGGCGGCTAGGCCAGCGGCTCGGGCGGCCGGTCCGGGTCGCCCGCGCCGGCCGGGCCGTCGTCGGCGGCCGCCGGCGCACCGCCGCCCCGGAGCAGCCCCAGGGCGAGGGCTCCGATGGCGAGGGTGGCCGAGGTCTGGGCCAGCGCCGAGAACGAGCCCGTGCCCTGGACGGTCGACCCGAGGGGCTCGCGCAGGGCGATCGCGGCGGCGAGGGCGATCGACGACCCCAACACGAGCGTCAGGACCCGGGCCCGTCGGGCGAGGAACAGCACGGGGACGAGGAGGCACGCCGGCCCGGCCAGGGCGGCGACGGCCACGACGGCGATCACCCCCACCACGAGCGTGGGCAGGCCCTCGATCGGCTCGGCCGCGAGCCGGGGGGCGACCCGGCGGCGCCGGACCACGCGTCGGACGGCGGCGACGTTGGCCAGGACGAGGAGCAGGAGGAGCACCGAGCCGCCGGCCAGGAAGGCGCGATAGGTCACGCCGGGCTCGAACGTGAGCCGGACCAGCCCCGCTCGGCCCTCGGGCAGCCGCCACCCCTGGCGCCAGCCGTCGACCACGATCGGCTCGAGCCGGCGACCCTCGTACTCGGCGACCCAGCCGTCGTTGGCGTTCTCGGTCGTGGCCAGGATGGCGGCCTCGCCGCCGCCGACCTCGACGAGGCGCCGGTCGGTGTCCCACCGCTCCACGCGCGTGGAGCGGGCGGGCGTCGGATCGGTGCGGCCGCCCGGGTCGAGCACCACGCCGTCGACGCTGAACGCCGCGCCGCCGCTCGCCTGGAGCCGGTGGGTCCCGGGCTGGAGGGCGACCTGCTCGGTGCAGGGCACCATCACGACCGGGGCCTGGGCCTCGAGCTCGGCCCACGTGGTGGCCACCGAGGTGCGGACCTCGGTGCCGTCGATGCGCACGACGGGACCTTCCTCGCAGCCGACGCCGACCTCCTGGTCCGGGTCGATCGAGCGCACCGGCGGGATCGGCGTGTCGAACGAGACCTCGCTGATCGAGCGGACCTCGGGCTGGGCGACCCCGAGCGACGCGGCACCCGGTGCCGTCGGGCGGATGGTGACCGAGCGGGTCGTCAGCGGGGAGAAGCGGCCGACGCCGTCGTCGCCGACCTGGACGGTGCGCACGCCACTGGGTGACTCGAGGCGGATGCGGCCGATGGGCTCGCCGGGGAACCCGGGGCCCTGGATGCGGATGCGGGTGAGCGTCACCGGCTCGTCCCACGTGACCTCGAGCGACGGGTCGCGGTCGTCGACGGCGGCGACCCAGGACGTGGTCAGGTCGTCGTCGTGGGCGGCGTCCCCGTCGAACGCAGCGAGCCCCTGCCACACCGACGAGGGTCGCACACCGCGGTCGACGGCCCCGAGGTCGGTGCGCAGCTGCTGCACCAGCGCGTCGAGCGCAGGCCCGGGCTGCGGCGTGGCGCTCAGCGCGACGTCGAACGTCGCCGCCGTGTCGAGCTCGAAGGTCCGGTCGAGGAGCGCGTCCTCGTCGCGCTTGAGCCGGTTGCTGCGATCGCTGCGGGCTCGGTCGAAGACGAGCACGGGGGCGCCGTCGGTGCGGGCGAACTCGGGCCGGGTGGACACCGGCGCGACGGGCCGGTCGAGCTCGACGCCCTCGAGGCGGATGGTGCTCAGGCCGGGGGAGCCGAACCCGGAGCCGGCGCGGACGGCATCGGCGATGACGATCCGCACCGTCCTCGTGGCGCCTGCGGGCAGGCGGACGGTCGCCGTGTCGTCGGTGCCGAAGCTGGCGCGTGCCGAGCCGGCATCGGTCACCACCTCCACCTCCAGCACCTTCGAGAGGGCGCCGGCCGGTCGCGACACGCGGACGCTCGGGATCTCCGTCGGCTCGGGGAGGGCCACGTCGACCCAGGCGCCGAGCGGCGTGCCTGACGTCGTGGGGTACCACGCGCTCGTGGGGTCGTCGTCGAAGGCCGCCCACGGCTGGCTCCCCGGGAACCGGGTCTGGCTGCTGAGCGCGTAGGACGATGCCCGGATCTCGGCCGCGCCCGACAGGGCGGCGGTGGCCAGCTGGTCCTCCAGGAGCGGGTCGAGGCGGTCGAGCGGCGGCCTCCCGGTGCCCGGCGCGTCCTCGTCCGGGGTGAGCGTGTAGGACACCCCGTCGCGCACCGTGGCGAAGGTGGCGTCGCGCCGGCGGGCGGCGTCGGTGACCGCCCACGCGTCGGCGGTGGTGACGTCGTCACCGACGTTCGCCATCACGGTGGCCCGGCCGGCGATCAGCCCGGCGTCGGCCAGCTCGAAGAGCGCCTCGGGGCCGCCGTCGACCGCCACGGTGACGTCGTCGTCGTAGGCCATGACGCGGTTGGTGGGCGTGGCGACCTGCCAGACCTCGACGGCGCGGATCCCCTCGCCACCGGCCGGCCCGAACTCGGAGGTCAGCTGGTCGCTCAGGAGGGAGCGGCCGACCTCGGGGCCGAACGCGGCCACGCGGTCGAGCTGCGGGGTGGCCTCCAGCGCGGCGCGCATGACGCCCGGCGCGGGGGAGAGGGTCCGGGCCCGGTCGAGGTCGTTGCGCACCACGAGGTGGCGCACCCCGAGGCGGGCGAGCAGCTCCGAGGTGCCGGGGCCGAGCTGCCGGTTGATCAGGCGCCGGTCGAGCTCGTCGAGCAGGCGCGTGGGCCCGGCGCCGCCGAGCGGGATGATGTTGCGGACCGCCCACGACTCGTTCGAGAGGGCCTGCATCGGCTCGTCGAGCGGCCGGCCCCACGTGTACTCGGCGAAGGGGCTGCTGGGCGCCAGCAGCGTCCGGCGGCTCTCGCCGTTGTCGTCGAGCCACCGCACGGCCTGGGTCCAGTAGGCCGGGATGCGCTCGAAGGAGCCGTCGGGGCTGAGACCGCTCTGCTGGGCGCGCGCCACGGGCAGCAGGACGGCCGCCACCATGGCGATGAGCACGATGCGAGAGGCCTGCGGCGAGCGGCCGACCCTCGTCCACGCGGGGAGCCTTGCCACCGCGAGGAGGTGGGCCACGCCGATGGCCAAGGGGAACCGCACGAGGGCGGCGAACTTCTGCACGTTCCGGAACGGCGCCAGCGCGCCGTCGAGGAGGTCGCGCATCGGGCCGGCGGCCAGCCCGTCGAGCGGGCCGACGAAGGCCATGCCGGTGGCGACCAACCCCACGAGCGCCGTTGTGACGAGCCAGGTCCGCTCGCGCAGGTCGCGCCGGATCAGCCCGGCGATGCCCACCCCGGCCACGAGGAGCGTGGCGATGATGGACGCCCGGTCGATGGCGAGGCTGCGGGCGCCCGGCACCAGCGGGCGCCCGTCGACCACCAGGTACGACAACCAGCTCCCGGTGCCGCGCAGGGCCTCGGTGGCCGACTGGGTCGCGGTC
>DATAGR010000663.1:0-5551 GCA_036263575.1 Aquihabitans sp.
CCTTGTGAGCGCCCTCGTAAGCGAGGAAGCACCCGCCGAACATGAGGATGACCTCCACCACCTTGGGGGCGATCTCGCTGAGCAGGAGCGCCACCGGGAGGATGAAGAGCAGCTTGTTCCGCAGCGAGCCCAGCGCGATGCGCTTGACGATCGGCAGCTCGCGATCGGCGGCCAGGCCCCGCACGTAGGCCGGGGTGACGGCGGTGTCGTCGACCACCACACCGGCGGCCTTCACGCTGGCGCGCCCGGCGGCTGCCCCCACGTCGTCGACCGAGGCCGCCGCCAGCTTCGCCAGCGCGGCGACGTCGTCCAACAGCCCGACCAGACCTCCTGCCATCCCTGCACCCTCCGAGCGTCCGATCGAACCGCTGCGAACCTACTCAGTGGGCGCTGGGTGAGAACCCGGCGGGCCTCGCATCGTCGATTCCCGTCGATCGTCCACCGTGACGGTGCATGATCGACAGAAAGACGAAGCGCCGCGCTGCCTAGCTCCGCCAGAACGGACAGCGTTGGAATGGCGGGGCCGAGGGTGCCCGCTGATGAACATCGGTCGACGTACGGTGGATGTTCGAGCGGAGGGACGACATGGCAGAAGAGACATGGCACGCGGCGCGTCTGATCCCGACTTCGGGGATCAACGGGGCTGAGGAGCAGGAACGGCGGGCGACATCTGCGCTCCTGGCCGTCATGAGCGCGGTTCGAGAGTTCGGCGCCGCCATCACCAAGTCCATGGGCGCTCCCTCGGGCACCATTGAGACCTTCATCGAGGTCCCGTTCGAGCTGGGCGAGCGGAAGGTCTTCCCCGACGGCCTGATCCGAGTCAGCCGAGGGGCGAAGACCTGGGTTGCGCTGGTCGAGGTGAAGACGCAGTCGAACGAGCTCGCGGCTCCCCAGCTCGAGGACTACCTCGACGTTGCACGTGCTCAAGGTTTCGATGCGCTGCTCACCATCTCGAACGAGCTGGCGCCGACGCCGGGTGTCCATCCCACGGCCCTCGACCGGCGAAAGCTCAAGAAGGTACCCATCCACCACCTCTCGTGGACGGAGGTGTTGACCGCCGCGGTGATGCAGAAGGTCCATCGCGGTGTCGCCGATCGCGAGCAGGCATGGATCCTGGGCGAGCTGATCCGGTACCTCGAGCATCCCCGGTCCGGTGCGATGGGCTTCGAGGACATGGGAGAGGATTGGGTCACCGTCCGCAACGCCATCGAGATGGGCACCTTCCGGCCCACTGACAAGGGCGCCCCTCGGGTGGCCTCCCGGTGGGACCAGCTGGTGCGCTTCGCTTGCCTGACCCACGGACAGAAGCTCGGCGTCGAGGTCCAGCCGCTGTTGACCCGCAAGGAGCTGGCCGACCCGCTGCTGGCCAACCAGGCGCTCGTGGCGGGCTTGGCCGAGAGCGGCGTGCTCCAGCGCGACATAAAGATCATCGGCGCCGTTGCGCCGTTGACGCTCGGCGCCGACCTTCGCTCTCAGAAGGTCACCTGCTCTCTGTCGATCGACGCTCCGAAGGAGGGCCGCGCCACCACGCGAGTGAACTGGCTCGTGCGCCAGCTCAAGGATGCTCCAGAGAACCTCCGCATCGACACGTTCGTGGTCAACGGCCGCTCGGTCGCTGCGTCTGAGCTGCTCAAGGACGTCCGGGAGAACCCAGCGCTGCTCGTCCCTGACCCGTCGAAGGAGCTTCGAGCCTTTCGCCTGGTCCTCGCTGCACCGATGGGAGCGAAGCGTGGCAAGGGGCGCGGCTCCTTCATCGGGTCGGTCCTCAATGTCCTGGAGTCGTTCTACGAAAGCACGGCGCAGAACCTCCGGCCGTGGGCGCCGAGCGCACCGAAGCTCCGACCGGTCCCGGAGCAGGTCGATGCCGAGGCACAGGAGCAAGGTGTGTCGCACAGCCTCGTGTCGACGGCTGCCTCTTCGCAGGACGGGCCACGATCTGACACAGCCGGCGTGGCGTGGAGTTTTCGGCGGGACATCGCAGCGTCCGCCACTGAACCGGCACGGGCGCCGAGTCCCGAGGCGCCTACGTGAGCGACTCGCCCGGCACCTGGCGCCGCCTCGACGGGAGCGCCGTGCCTTGGGTGGAGGCGGTCTCGAACTGGACGGAAGCAGCGGTGCCCGTCCTAGAGAGCGTTGCTCGCCGTTACAACGGCACCATCACCTACGTCGACTTCGCCGCCGCTGTCCAGGATGCAACCGGCATCGAGACCAGGTCGCTGCTGCAGAACTGGATCGGCGACGTGCTCGGAGCCGTGGCGCGGCGTCAGCCGGCGGGCGAGCCAACGCTCACCTCCCTCGTGATCCGAGCAGACGGGACGATCGGTCCTGGCTACGCCGACCCAGTAACGGAGCGGGACGGCGAGGTCCCCGTTGACCTCGACTGGCACAGCGCCGAGGAACGACTCGCCTGCTACCGGCACTTCGGAGCTGCGTTACCGCCGGACGGCGGCCGGCCGACCCTTACGGCGAAGGTCGCCGCTCGGCGCCAGCGGGCACGGGGCGGAGCACCGGTCCGAGCAGTCTGCCGCTCATGCGGACTGCGACTTCCAGCTTCAGAGCTCTGCGACAACTGCGATCCGCAGTAGCAGGCGACCCACCTCCCCCATTCCTGTCGATCGTGCACCGTCGCAGTGCGCGATTGACAGGAATCGCAGGCGGAGGTCAGGCGACCCGGCGCCGGCGGCCAGCTACTTGCGGCCGATGCCCTTACCGGGCTTGGGGAGCTTGTCGACGATGTCGTCGATGACCTCGTCGATCGGGTCGATGATCGGCTCCGTGACCGAGGGCGGTTCGGTCGCGGGCGGAGGTGGCGGCTCGGTGGTCGGCGGTGGCGGCGGCTCCGTCACGGGAGGCGGGGGCGGCTCCGTCACCGGCGGGGGCGGCGGCTCCGTGACCGGAGGCGGGGGCGGCTCGGTCACCGGCGGGGGCGGCGGCTCCGTGACCGTCGGAGGCGGCGGCTCGGTCACCGTCGGCGGGGGCGGCTCGGTCACCGACGGGGGCGGGGCCGTGGTGGTGGGCGGATCGGTCGTGGTGCCCGGGGTCGTCGTGCCGGGGCGGGGCTCGGTGGTGCCACCTCGCGACGGCGTGGTCGACGTCGGCCCCTCGCCGGCCCGCTCGTCGGTCTCACGTCCGGGCCCGACGGTGACGCGCAGGTCGGGCGCCGGGTCCGGGAGCTGCTCCTCGGTCGGCCGCTCGCCGCCGAGCAGCGACGTCGCCTCCCTCGTGGTCACCTCGTCGGTGAACACCAGCTCCTCGGCCTTCTCGGGGTCCTCGCGAACGATCTCGCGCACCTCGCGGACCGTCAGCTCCTCGCCGTCGAGCACGGCGACGACCTCGTTCGGCGCGTGGGTCGTCGGCGGCGAAACCAGCTCGGCGGCCGTCTCCGACGGATCGGGGTCATCGGCGCGGAGGGCAGCGCGAGGGCCACTGGTGACCGCCTCGCCCAGGCGGCGCGGGATCTCGCCGGGCGGGCCCGGGAGCATGGCCAGGGCCACGATGATGGGCACGCCGATGAGGAGTAGGAGCCCGGTCGTCGGGCCGGGGCGGAGGAACCCGCGCCAGCCCTCGTCCGGCATCCGGAGCCAGTCCGGTCGAGAGATCTGCATGGTGTGGCCTCCTCGCCGAAGGGGGGGTCGCGGGAGGAGGACGACCGTACGAGCGGCCATCGGGCGGCGCGTGCGCCACACGCGGTATCGACGCTCGCGAGCGGGCACCCACGCGCCGGTGCGCGCCCTGACCTGGCCAGGACGCCCGACGGCACGTGTCGTGCCATCGGGTGAATCCACACGTAGGGCTCGGTCAGCACCCTTCCCCTCCGGCCCTCGTTTCTGTACCATGTGGTACATGAACACGGACAGCAGCATCGAGATCGAGGCGCCGGCGAGCGTCGTGTGGGACGTCTTCGCCGACGTCGAGCGGTGGCACGAGTGGACGGCGTCGATCGAGCGGATCACGCCCCTCGACGAACCCGGCATCCAGGTCGGCAGGCGCTTCGAGATCAAGCAGCCGCGCTTCCCCAAGCTCGTGTGGGAGGTCACTGCAGTGGAGCCGGGACGGTCGTGGACGTGGCGGCAGTCGTCGCCGGGTGGCACGACCTTCGCCACCCACTGGGTCCGCCCGCTCGACGGCGATCGCACGCTCGTGGAGCAGCGCATCGACCAGCGGGGACCCATCGGCGTGGCCGTCGGCGTCATCACGCGGACCCTCACGCGCCGCTACCTGCAGATGGAGGGCGAGGGCCTCAGGGCGCGCAGCGAGGAGCGGGCGCGCCGCCATGGCTCGGCCGCCTGACCACGAGCGCCGGCGGGAGCTCCTCGACGCGCTCATCGCCGCCTTCGCCGACGGCGGCATCGGCGCCCGCCCGCTGCGCGAGGTGGCCCAGGCCGTCGGCACGAGCCACCGGATGCTCCTGCACCACTTCGGCTCGCGAGAGGACCTGCTGGTGGCGATCGTCGAGGAGGTCGAGCGCCGCCAGACCGAGGTCATGGTGACGCTCCCCGACGAGCCCGCCGACGCCGTCGCCGCCATGTGGGCCGACGTCCGCCGGCCGGAGCTGCGCCCCTTCGAGCGGCTGTTCTTCGAGTGCTACGCCCGAGCCGCCCAGGGCGAGGAGCCGTTCTCGCGCTTGCTGCCCGGCGCGGTCGAGGGGTGGCTGGCGGCCGCCGAGGAGCATGCCGGCGAGGCCGTCGACCCCGCCATGGTGCGCCTCGGCCTCGCGGTCAGCCGAGGTCTGCTGCTCGACCTGGTGGCCACCGGCGACGACGCCGGCGTCGACGCGGCCGCCGCCTGCTTCGTGGACCTGCTGCGCCGGGCGCCCCGCTGAGGCGGCCACCCGGCGAGCGGGGTGGCTACGAGGCGCCGACCGTCTCGCCGTCGGCGGCGGCGTGGAGGGCGGCCAGGTCGAGCTTCACCATGCCGAGCATGGCCTGCATGGCCCGATCCCGGCGCCCGGGGTCCGCGTCGGCGAGCAGCTCGTTCATGCCCTCGGGCACCACCTGCCAGGCCAACCCGAAGCGGTCCTTGAGCCAGCCGCACTGGATCTCGTCGCCACCGTCGGTGAGGGCCGACCAGTAGTGGTCGACCTCGGCCTGGTCGGCGCAGTTGATGAGCAGCGAGATGGCCTCGGTGAAGGGGAACTCGGGGCCGCCGTTGATGCCCGTGTAGGGCTGGCCGTCGAGCGTGAAGTCGACCGTCATCACGGTGCCGGGCTCGCCCGGACCGGCCTCGGTGTAGTGGGTGACGGCGGTGATCTCCGAGTTCGGGAAGATCGACGTGTAGAAGCGGGCGGCCTCCTCGGCCTCGGTGTCGAACCAGAGGTTCGGGGTGATCGTCGGCATGGTGGCCTCCGGTGGTGTGGTGGTGGGTGTCACCGGTCTCGACATCCGGCGCCACGCGAACTCATCGCTGCATCGAAACTGCCGCCGCCCCACCCCGCTGGGCGACGATCGTGCGTACGATCACACGACTGGGTGGCGTTGGGTTGGCATCGGCGCGGTATGGCAGTGGCCCGTGACCACCCGCTGCGGTGGTCACGCGGTGCCGATGTCCGGCG